>CAILDT010000294.1 GCA_903833025.1 uncultured Bacteroidota bacterium
AATATAAAATAGCTATTGAATTGGAATAATTTGCTTTTATTGCTTTGGTGTACCAAGCTTCTGCTTGCTTGTCGTCACCTGTTTTACGGTAACATTCTGCAGTCTGAAAAATAACAAATGCTTTATCATCTTTTTTCTTCACTTTTGGATATGCTTTCTTATAAAGCTCAATCGCATTAAAGTACTCCATACTTGCATACGCTTTGTTTGCATCTTCCAAATAGTTTTTTTGAGCGTGTGCCTTTGTTGAAAAAAGCAATACTACAGCTAATCCTACAGCTAATTTTGTAAATATTTTCATAGTGTTTTTTGGTTTTTGATTTTATTAACGGGTGCTAAAATAAATAAATAATTGAAACAAAAATTTTCTTTTTTATTTATTTGCGTTATTTAGCGGGATTATAAATGCGAAATCCTTGTTAAATGGTTGATTTAACAAGGATTCGCTTTGTTGTTTATTTCCCTACTTCGTAAATAATAATTCTCTGTATTTTGGTAAGGGCCAGCTTTCGTCATCAATTATCAATTCCAACTTATCAACGTGGTAACGAATATCATCAAAATAAGATTTTACTTTTTCGCAATATTCTACTGCTTGTTTTTTAACATCGTCTATCGTATTTGCTTTTTTACGTGCTTCTGTCATCGCATCCACATTGGTTTTAATAAAATTAATGTGTTCCGAAATTTCTGTAATCATTGCTAATTGAATGTTCGCATTCTTTTTAAAATCGGTTGAATCCATTATTTCTTTCAGCCCTCTTACGTTTTCTATTAATGAACTTTGATATTTAATTGCTGTCGGGATAATGTGGTTCAATGCTAAATCAGCCATAACACGAGATTCAATCTGGATTTTCTTGGTGTATGTTTCCAAATAAATATCGTAACGTGCGTGTTGTTCTCTATCATTCATAATATGATTGCGAACAAAAATATTTAATGATTGCGTAGAAACAAATGCCGCCAATGCTTCAGGAGTAGTTTTGATATTTGACAAACCACGCTTCTCTGCTTCCTTCACCCATTCCTCGCCATACCCATTTCCTTCGAAACGAATTTTTTTAGAATCAATAATACATTTTCTCAACACTTGAAATATCGCTTCATCTTTCTCTACATCCTTTTTAATCAAATCATCTACTTCGCGTTTAAACTTTACAAGCTGGTCGGCAACTATTGCATTAAGCACCGTCATTGGTCCGGCACAATTGGCAGATGAACCAACAGCACGGAACTCAAATTTATTTCCTGTGAAGGCAAATGGTGAAGTTCTATTTCTATCTGTATTATCTAATAGTATATCTGGAATTTTACCTACGCCTAACTTCAACGCTGTTTTTTCATCGGGACTCATCTTTGTTGTTTTTACTTTTGTTTCCAACTCATCCAACACATTGGAAAGTTGTGTACCCAAGAAAACCGACATAATTGCAGGCGGTGCTTCGTTAGCTCCCAAGCGATGGTCGTTATTTGCGGATGCGATGGATGCTCTTAATAAATCGGCATTATCGTGAACCGCTTTTACGGTATTAATAAAGAAGGTAAGAAATTGTAAATTTGTTTTTGGAGTTTTTCCTGGGCTCAATAAATTTTTGCCTGTATTGGTACTCATACTCCAGTTGTTGTGTTTCCCACTTCCGTTTACTCCTGCAAATGGTTTTTCGTGAAGTAATACTCTGAAATTATGGCGACGTGCAACTTTTTCCATCACATCCATCAGTAATTGGTTATGGTCAACCGCAAGGTTACACTCTTCAAATACCGGTGCGCACTCAAATTGATTTGGTGCAACTTCGTTATGACGTGTTTTAATAGGAATACCCAATTTCAAGGATTCCACCTCAAAATCTCTCATAAAAGAAGTTGCTCTATCGGGAATGGAGCCAAAATAGTGGTCGTCCAGCTGTTGCCCTTTCGATGGGGCGTGCCCAAATAATGCTCTGCCTGTCATCGCTAAATCGGGGCGGGCGTTGTATAATGCTTCATCTACCAAAAAATATTCCTGCTCCCAGCCAAGTGTTGCTATTACTTTGGTAACGTTTTTATCAAATAACTGACAAACCTCTACTGCCGATTTATCCAAAATATTTAACGCCTTTAATAAAGGTGTTTTAAAATCCAATGCTTCGCCGGTGTACGAAACAAAAATGGTGGGGATGCACAATGTTTTGCCCAACACAAAAGCGGGAGAAGTAGGGTCCCAGGCGGTATAACCTCTTGCCTCAAATGTGTTTCTGATTCCTCCGTTAGGAAAACTGGAAGCATCAGGTTCCTGCTGTACCAATTGATTTCCTCCAAAACGTTCAATCGCTCTACCTCCTTCGGTAGGTTCAAAAAAAGCATCGTGCTTTTCGGCAGTTGCTCCTGTTAGGGGTTGAAACCAGTGTGTGTAGTGTGTTGCGCCTTTTGAGTTTGCCCACGCTTTCATACTTGCAGCTACTTGGTCTGCCATTTTGCGGTCTATCCTGGTGCCGTGTTCCATTGCTGACATTACGCTGCTGAAGCCCTCTTCGGATAAATACTCACGCATTGCATCTATGCCAAATACGTTTTCGCCAAAAAATTCTGAAACTTTGTTACTTGGCATCGTAACGTTTACGGGTACTCTTGTGAGTACTGTTTCTAATGCTTTAAATCTGTGGAATGCCATACTTTTTTAATGATTAATGGTTAGTGATTAATGGTTAATTGTGTTTCTTGGTATTTTACTCCTTATATATAGGTGTATTTTTTAATTATGAGTTATGAATTATAAATTATGTTTCTTGTTTTTAGTATTTGTCATTCTGAGCGCAGCGAGGAATCTTTTTTACTTCTTATATATATGTGTGTTTTTAAATTATGAATTAACTTTTTCGGTACAAAAATAGAAAATTTAGGGGGTGGAGGTGAAAAAAGTATTAAATATTTATTAACAACCCCCTATTTTTTAGTTAAGAGTTATAAATTTTGAGTTATTAGTTGGGGGTAGGGGGTAAAATAGGGGGGTGTTAGGTTAATTTATTATTTAGTTTGTTATATTCCTCAAGTAAATGGGTTATTTCTTTTTCACACATTATAAAGATGTCGTTTAAACCCGTTATAAAGTCTTTATCAAAAGTGACGATAGATTTTTCTACTTTTTTAAGTTGTTTACTAATCTTTGCTTTTTCAATAGAATTGTTTTTAATAAAATCATTAACAGCCGCACATTCCTTCTCCAAACTTTCTATTTTCACTAT
>CAILDT010000295.1 GCA_903833025.1 uncultured Bacteroidota bacterium
CACATTATGTACTTTTATTAATGAACCAATAAACCAATGAACCCGCGAACCATCTATTGTAACCATTTGTGTAGCAGGATTAGGATAAATAGAAATAGTATTAGCAAGTTCCGGTTTATCAATACCAACAGTATTTGCTGACGGGTGGCGAATGTTGGAGTGAGAGGTATTAATAAGTGAATGGGTAGGGTTACAGGAAATAGTCCAGCTTGTTTTTATACGCTAGTTGGCAGTAGCCGAATGGTTAACAAAACCAGGGTCGGTAGCGGCACTGGCATTTCCTGGGACAACAGCAGCCGGAGTCCAGAAATTAAGATTGGCAGTATCGCACATCAGCACATAATTATTTACAGGATTAAGTGAGCCTTCAATAGAATAAGGAATACTCCAGTCGAATTGCCCTGCGCCGGCATCAGTAATATATATTGTATTATGATAAGGGCTCATTAAACTGTAATTTCCGCAATGGTCGCGTATCGCTATTTTATAACGGTACGACGCAATGTTAGGGTCGCCATTTGCGGGACCAACAAGTCGGGAAGTATCAGTAAACTCACTTAATGAATCATTGGAAACAGCACCAACCTGCTGGTAAACAAGCGGCGAAACTTCTCGGTAAACAATAAATGAATCTACATTTGTATATACTGTTTTATCCCAATAAATAATATTATTTACAGACTCATCGTCCACCGAAACCATACAAATAGAAGGAGTAACCAGTGGAGCAGCAGTAATGGAAACATATCCTGTATCCACACAGCCCAGCGAATCAGCAGCAATAACAGAATAGTTGCCAACCATTAAATTAATAGCAGTATCTGTAGTTTGATTATTCGCCATAGCATCCCACTGATAAGTAAATGGCGAAACACCACCTAATACTATAACGCTGGCACTTCCATCATTGGTTCCCGAACAAGAAGCTGAAATGGTTGAGAAATTAAAAGTAAAAGGCAGACAGGTAATTTGCGCCAAAGAATGAAGTGTTCCAAGCATTAATGCTGAACATATAATAAAGGAGTAAATCTTTTTCATATTAATAGTTTTATATAGTTATTGGTCGAACTTGTTTCTTATACGTAAATGATAAAGAAAAGTTATAAATTCATTATGCTAAATTACATTTGTTTTACGAATAAAACAAATGAAAACAAAACAGTTTTAAATAAAAATCTTGTAATAATCTTCTTTGTGCAAGTTTCTTGTTGGTTCGTGTCGATTATTTAACGGTTCTTGTAATCTACAGCAATTAACTATTCAACAATTAAATTACCTTTGCGCCCTAAATTTTAAAATCACACATCCAACATCTAATATCTAAAATACAAAAGTGAATTACCTATCAGTAGAATCTATTTCCAAATCGTACGGACCAAAAACATTATTCGATAAAATAAGCTTCGGACTAAATAAAAGTCAGCGTATCGGGCTTATTGCTAAAAACGGTGCAGGCAAATCAACCTTACTTAAAATAATTGTTGGCAAAGAAATTCCTGATGAAGGAAACATCACCTTCCGAAAAGACATCAGCGTTATTTACCTTGACCAAAACCCCCTGTTTGATGAAGAAAGCACTGTGATGGAGGCAATATATAATACAAATAATCCATCCCTTAACGCAGTGCGCGATTACGAAAGAGCGTTAGAAGAGTTTGAAAATAACTATAACGAAGGCACTTCTACACAGCTCGAAGAGTGTACCGCAATGATGGATAAACTGGAGGCGTGGAGTGTAGAAGCAAAAATACACGAAGTACTGCAACGATTGAAAATTGCTTTTCTTGATAAAAAAATTGGTGTGCTGTCGGGTGGACAAAAAAAGCGTGTTGCCTTAGCAAAAGTATTAATTGATGAGCCCGATTTATTAATATTAGATGAGCCAACCAATCACTTGGATGTGGAAATGATAGAGTGGCTCGAAAATTATTTAATCTCCCGCGACCTTAGTTTACTGCTTGTTTCCCACGATAGATATTTTTTAGATAGTGTTTGCAGTGAGATTATAGAAATAGATGCAGCCAAAATATTTCATTACCGCGGCAACTTTCAATACTTTGTAGAAAAGAAAGCAGAGCGTGAGGATATGGAAAATTCGGAAGTAGATAAAGCAAAAAATTTATATAGAAGAGAGTTGGAATGGGTACGTAAAATGCCACGTGCAAGAGGTACTAAAGCAAAATACAGAGTGGACCAGTTTCACGAAGTGAAGGATAAGGCATTCAGCAAGAAGGTGGAAGAGAAGCTGGAACTGTCAGTAAAGATGACTCGCTTGGGTGGAAAGATATTAGAGTTAATAAAAATAAAGAAGGCGTATGGCGATGTTAAAATACTAGATAACTTTTCTTACACCTTCAAAAAAGGCGAAAAGATTGGCATCATCGGAAAAAATGGTGTAGGTAAAACTACTTTGCTCAATATGATAATGGGCAAAGAAAAACCTGACGGAGGTAAAATACAAACCGGTGAAACAATTGTTTTTGGCTATTATTCGCAGGATGGTTTAACTTTGAATGAAGATAAAAGAGTAATAGAAGTAGTAAAAGATATTGCAGAATTTATTCCGCTTGCTGATGGTAGTAAACTTACTGCATCAGCATTGTTGCAGAAGTTTCAATTCAATCCTGATGTGCAATATAATTTTGTTTCCAAGCTAAGTGGAGGCGAAAAACGCAGGTTGTATTTAATGACTGTACTGATTAAGAATCCTAATTTCCTTATTCTGGATGAACCAACCAACGACCTTGATATATTGACGTTGGCAGTGCTCGAAGATTTTCTTACCACATTTCAAGGTTGTGTTTTAATAGTTACTCACGACCGTTATTTTATGGATAAAATGGTTGACCATCTTTTTGTGTTCGAGGGAAACGGCATCATCCGTGACTTTCCTGGAAACTACACTGAATACAGAGATAAAAAAGAACAGGAAGAAAAACTGCTTCGTAAAGTAGAAACAAAAACTCCTGCGGCAGAAAAAGTAATAGAGCAAA
>CAILDT010000296.1 GCA_903833025.1 uncultured Bacteroidota bacterium
GTGTACATATTATAACTATTATAATCGCCGTTAACAGCGCCAGCACCGCAAGACATTCCAATGTATATTCCAGACAATGGCGGCGGTTCAGGTGGTGGTGGTGGTGGCGGGGGAGGAGCAGCAATAACATATGATGGATCTGGAGTTGGATATTTTGGATCTACATATGTAGGTATTTGATATTTTGCAGTAGACGGATCAAACTTAGTTAATCCTACATTTAATTGACCTGGGATTGCCATTGGAATGCCAGATACCGATAAAGTTTTAGATACTGCACTAGTAGATAATATGTTAGTTGAACTGTCTGTTAAATCAGCACGTTGTACATCATCTAATTTATTTGCCACTGTTCCGAGATTGAAATATTGTTTTGCAGAACCGGCATTATCAATAATTCTTGATGTGGGAAGTTGATTAGATAATGCTGCAAATTTATCAACTGATGTATTATATGATTGCACAGTTGAGTTTGAATTCTCTACATATATTATATTTCCGCCTGGGCCTTGATATGATATCCATGGGCTACTTGTAACTGAATCAATTTGACTAAAACCATTTGGCACAGTATCTAGTACTAGCCCAGGAGGTTTAATTGAAGTTGCAGTTCCATAGTATGCAGAAGTTATTGCATCTATATTTCCACTGTATGAATTAGGTATTTTCGTTTTTATATCATTGGCAAATTTGTTTATAGGTATAGAATCAATTGCTCTGATACTGTCTTGATCAAATGATTTTACACTTGAATTAGATATGATGCTATAATTCTTAGAACCATCAATTGTTTGAGTTGTTAAATTAACATTACCAATGTTAGCAGTAGCATATATAGTAGCAGGGAAGTTAACATAGATTCCAGTTATTGGATCTTGAATTGGTGCATGTAAACTCTTTACCTGTAATGAATTTTCAATTAATCCACTCTTACTCCAATTCAATAATGATTCGTTAATAAATTGATTATTTTTTGGAAGTATAGCAGCAGCCGATTCGGTATAAAATCTAAATTTAGAATTAGTTACTGCAACATTTGATACAGTTGTGAGAGTTGCTGTATTGTTTCCTGTAACTTTTTTAAGTTTACCTATTAACTCACCAGTTAGTGTATACAGTATTTGTCCTACTGTTAGCTGTGTATCAAAGTTAGTAAAAGTTCCTACTACATCTGTATTGGAAGTAAAGGTCGTTACAAAACCATTGCCCAATGTTGAATCATACACAATAGGAGTTTGTATGTATTTTTGAAAATGCCATCTTTGGTTATTGATTGTTGTTACAGCATTGGAAGTCAGTGTTGCTGATGTGTTACTAATAACATTAGCAATTCTTCCAATATAGACATTGGCGTTATTTCTAATTACATAATTTTTCCCTAATTGGTAATTAAAAAATGTATTAAACCCTGAAATTGCAGTACCGGACACTGTAATGTTTCCACTGCCTGGATTTATATTTCCAAAAGTAACAGTGACTGGAGCAGCATAGGCAGAGTTATTATCTAATACAATTGCAATACCTTGAGTCATTATTTTGCCCCAACCATAACATTATTACTACCTGAAATCATAACATGCCCGCACCTGCATGTAGATGTAATGTAGGCCGCTGGATAATTGTTAATTAAAACTGTTCGATCACCCTGCACAATTGTTCCCATTGCATGTACGGGCGGCGTTGGGGGTGTAGGTGGTTTTGGCGGAGGTGGAGGAGGGGTATATGGAGGTACAAAAATTTGATGAGTAAATGCATCGTATACTGGAGTATTGAACGCATCCTGAACAGGTGTACCAAAAAAATCCTGTACCGGACTACTAAAAGCGTTCTGCACCTTTGGGAAAGGGCTTTGTGGACTATATAATGATGTTTTGTCAGCAGCAGCTGGAATGGTAGCAGGGGTGGGGGCGGCAGAGCTTCCCCCACCTGCTGGATGTGGCGTAATATTACTTGCAGTTACGACAGCAATTGGTTTACCATTAACTAGTACACTGTTAATGCCATTTATAACAGACCCGCCGCCTGAGTTTCGATCGCCGACTCGACAAACATATTGAGACAACTA
>CAILDT010000297.1 GCA_903833025.1 uncultured Bacteroidota bacterium
AGGTCCCATTGGGCGACGAATAGCGGGTGCTTTATATTCAGCAGCAACTATTGTTGCCGGCTCCACATAATCATCATCCATATCAATTGAAGCAATTTCTTTTTTCTTATTTGCAGAAATCTCTTTTTTTGTAAGTGGAACTGGTTTTGGTATTATTACAGCGTTTGCTTTTGCAATTGCTTTTTCTTCTGCTTTAGTAAGTTTCTTTACAATTGGTTTCACGATTTCTTTTTTAATAGCTGCTTTTTTAGGTGCAGCTTTTTTAATGGCTACTTTTTTGACAGCAACTTTTTTAACTACCACCTTTTTAATTGCTACTTTTTTAGCAATAATCTTTTTTGCGGGCTTCGCAACTTTTTTTGGAGCCGATTTTTTAACTATTACTTTCTTTACTGGCTTTTTAGCAATTACCTTTTTAACAGGTTTCGCTACTTTTTTAGGTGCAGCTTTCTTTACTGCCTTTTTAGGAGCTACCTTTTTAACTGGTTTCGTTGCTTTTTTAGGAGCCACTTTCTTTGCTGGTTTTTTCACTGCCACTTTTTTTACAGGTTTAGCAACTTTTTTTGCTGGTTTACCTTTTTGTGCTTTTTTAGCCATTTCGTTTGGGTGTTAATTTAATTTAGTAATTATTATTAAAGTTTTAATTTCTTCGTCTAATTCAATCTCAGAGCCGTTAATTGCATCTATATTATCAACAAGTTTTAGAGAGGAAGCTAAAATTTCGGCGCAAATATAGTCCAAATTATTATTTATGGCTGAATTTATTGCATTATTTCGTTGAATTTTAACGTCTATTCTGTCTGTAACATCTAAATTGCTCTCTTTTCTTAGGTTTTGGATACGATTTACTAACTCACGAGCTAAGCCTTCCTCACGCAATTCAGGAGTTATAGTTACATCTAACGCAACTGTTAATTGCCCCGAATTGGAAACTTTCCATCCCGGAATATCAACAGGGATAATTTCAACATCTTCTATTTCCAGAACAATTGTATCCTCGCCAATCCTCATTTCAAATGTTCCCGCTTTTTCAATTCCTGAGATAATTGCTTGTGCATTTTCGTTTGCAAAAGTTTGAACCGCTTTCATATTTTTCCCACATTTCTTTCCAAGAGTTTTGAAATTCAATTTCAGATTCTTTACAATTTGTGTATGCGATTCATCCACCAAATCCAAATTCTTCACATTCACTTCCGAAAGAATCAAATCTTTTACCGCTTCTATTTTAGCTTTATAAGAATCATCCAATATCGGAATCTGAATTCTATTCAAAGGCTGACGGACACGAATATTTTCTTTTTTTCTGATAGATAAAACCATAGAAGAAATTTTCTGTGCCAACTCCATTCGTTCTTCTAAATTTTTATCAATCACTTTTTCATCACATACAGGAAACTCGCTCAAATGAATGGATTCAAACTTATCACGATTGGTTATTGAATTTAAATCAGTATATAATCTATCCATAAAGAAAGGTGCAATAGGTGCCGAAAGCTTCGCTATTTTTTCCAAGCAAGTATATAGCGTTTGGTACGCAGCATTTTTATCCTGAGAATAATCTCCTTTCCAGAAACGTCTTCTGCACAAGCGAACATACCAGTTACTCAAGTGTTCATCCACAAAAGATTCTATATATCTTCCTGCACGATGCGGCTCATAATCACTATATGCTTCATCCACTTTTTTAATCAAGGTATTCAATTCAGAAATTATCCAACGGTCAATTTCCGCCCGCTCATTCATTGGTATCTCTGCCTCTGAATAACTGAATCCATCCACGTTTGCATACAATGCAAAGAAAGAATAGGTATTATGTAACGTTCCGAAAAATTTGCGTTGCACTTCCGTTATTCCCTCTAAATCAAACTTCAAATTATCCCACGGAGCAGCATTGGTAATCATATACCAGCGTGTTGCATCCGGCCCATATTTCTCTATTGTCTCAAAAGGATTGACAGCATTGCCCAAACGTTTGCTCATCTTCTGCCCGTTCTTATCAAGCACCAAACCATTGCTCACTACGTTTTTGAAAGCTACAGAATCAAAACACATTGTTGCTATCGCGTGCAAAGTAAAAAACCAACCTCTTGTCTGGTCAACTCCTTCAGCAATAAAATCAGCAGGGAAATATTTTTTATTATCAATTAATTCTTTGTTCTCAAACGGATAATGCAGCTGTGCATAAGGCATAGAGCCAGAATCAAACCATACATCAATTAAATCCGGTTCACGGAAAAGCCTTTTGCCATTGCGTTCCAGTACAATTGTATCTGCATACGGTTTATGCAAATCAAATTTATTATAATTCTCTGCACTGTTATCTCCCACTGTAAATGCACCAAGTGGGTTGGTTTGCATCACACCTTTTGCAACAGCATTTTCAATTTCTTTTTTTAATTGTTCTGCCGAACCAATACAAATTTGTTCTGTCTTATCTTCACTTGTCCAGATAGGAATAGGAATTCCCCAAAAGCGCGAACGTGATAAATTCCAGTCATTCAAATTCTCCAGCCAGTTACCAAAACGCCCCGTACCCGTTGATTCCGGCTTCCAGTTAATTGTTTTATTCAGCTCAATCATTCGCTCTTTATAATCAGTAGTTTTAATAAACCACGAATCCAACGGATAATATAAAACAGGTTTATCTGTTCTCCAGCAATGAGGATAACTATGCTCATAGGTTTCTTTTTTAAAGAGTTTTCCTTCTTCCTGAAGTTTCAAAACAATACGTTCATCAACACTTAAATAAGATTTTAACTCTTTTATTTTTCCACTTGCCTCAAGTATTTTCTTTTGATGCTGAAACTCCACTTCCTTTTCTTCATCCGTCAGGTATGCTTCTTTCACATATTCTTCACCATACAAAAACACACCGTCTTTTACTTCAGGTAAAAATTTACCGCGCTTATCAACTAATGTTAATGAGCCAATTCCATTTTGTTTTGCAACACGAAAATCGTCTGCACCAAAACTTGGAGCAATATGAACGATACCTGTTCCATCTTCTGTGGTTACAAAATCTCCAAGTACAACCTTGAAAGCATCGCCATCAGTTGGTTGTGCAAAAGGAAGGAGTTGCTCGTATTTTATTCCTGCTAAATCGGAGCCTTTGAATTCGGCCAGTATTTCTGCCGCTAATACATTTGAGCTCTTTTTCTTTTTATCGTGTAAAGAATCTGCCGACCCTGCCATCATTCCTAATTTACCCTCAGGTAATAATTCAAAATATTTATTGAATAAATCTTTAGCAATTATTACAGTGATATTTTCAAAACTAAAAGGATTAAATGTACGTATTGCTAAATATGAAATATTTTTCCCAACCGCTAAAGCGGTGTTAGAAGGTAAAGTCCAAGGAGTGGTTGTCCAAGCTGCGAAATATGTATTTTTCCAACTAGGATAATCATTAGGATTAAATGGTAGTTTTCCAAATTCCGAATCAACTACCTTAAACATCGCCACAGCCGTCCTATCCTTCACATCTCTATAACACCCCGGCTGATTCAATTCGTGCGTCGAAAGCCCCGTCCCAGCAGCAGGTGAATACGGTTGAATAGTAAACCCTTTATATATCGCCCCTTTTGAGTATAAATTATTCAGCAACCACCAAACAGACTCAATGTATCGGTTATCATACGTAATATACGGATGCTCCATATCCACCCAATACCCCATCTTTTCAGTAACATCCGCCCATTCGTTGGTATATTTCAATACATCTTTCCGACACGCTTTGTTATATTCTTCAA
>CAILDT010000298.1 GCA_903833025.1 uncultured Bacteroidota bacterium
ACTTATCGAAATAATCATAACCGAGGTTATATTCCATTATTGCTTTAAACTTTTCAGCCATTGCAAACGGACCATCTACACTGCGGAGAAACGTGCCCAGTAGGTAATTTTTCACCAATTCCAATTCGTCTTCAGGTATTAATTCGGTGCGCATCCGGTTCATTTCAAAGTATATTTCATCTATTGCTTTTGCACAAACATCTACTCCTACTTCAGTAGAAATAAAGAAATATCCTGTATGTTTTAACGAAACAATGCCCGAACCAATTCCATAAGTATATCCTTTATCTTCTCTTATATTCGACATTAACCGAGAGCCAAAATAACCACCAAACACTGTGTTTAGTATTTGCAATGATTGATAATCAGGGTGCGTTTTATTAAACATTACTTTACCAATTCTAATTGCCGATTGCAGCGCATCTTCCTTTTTTATTACTATTTCGCGCTGTTTAACAGTAGTAATTTCAATACTTTTCCTTTCCAAATCATTGGTTGCTACCCAATCGTTGCCACCAAAATGTTCTTCTAATAACGTATAAACATCGTCATTTATTTTACCTGCCATTATTATTTTGCAGTTATTTGCACGATAATAACTCCTATAAAACTCTTTTAAATGTTGCACCTTAATTACATCAAAATCCTTTTCTTCCACCACCACTCCATACGGATGCGTGGCACCAAACAATGCTTCTGCAAACCGTTTACGGGCAACATTCGCCACCTTTTGATTATTTACTAAGAGCTTTTGTTTTTTATTTTGCAGATGAATATCAAATTCTTCTTCAGGGAAAATAGAATCTTTAATTAACTGTTCCACCACTGGCAGTGTTGCTTTGAGATGTTTATTTAAGGTATATAAAACCACCGAAGCGTGGTCTTGCGAAACACCAGTTTCCAAAAAAGCACCATAATAATCAACAGCATCAGCTATTTGAGCTGCATTCATTTTCGATGTTCCTTCTTCCAACATAGCATTTACGCCATCTGCCTGTAACACCATACTCTGCTGATACATACCCGCCGCAAACAGAAATTCTATTTTAATTACTTCCTGCGTACCTGCATTAATGGCATATACAGGTATATTATTTCGCAAGCGATGTTCACTTGCCTTTATCATTTCTATCTTCTCTATTGCATTAAAAAGAGGAGGATTTTTTCTATCTAATGTTTCCATTTTATCGCAGTATTTTAACCATCATTATTTCGCCTTCTTGGGTAATCAAACTAACTTGTCGCCCACCTACAAACCTTACTCCGTCGGGCGAAAAGGAACCCAAACCTGCCCACACAGCGTGCCCTGCATATTGGTCGTTATTGGGTTCGTTGAAATAAGTTAACCGTTCTTTATTGCTTCCATCAATGTTCATTCGCCACCAATCGGTAACGCCTTTGGTGCTTTTGGTACTGCTCATCCACACTATTTTACTACCATCAGGTTTATAAAAACCGTGCTCGTTATAATCAGCATCGGTTAATTTGCTAAGATTATTGCCCAACGTATCTATCGTATAAATATGCTCATCCAAAAAAGAAATTTGATTCATATCACTGCAAAATATCAGACGGCTATCATCAGGCGAAAAACCATAACACTCGTAAAAAGCATCTACAACAGGTTCTATAGTTCTTATATTACTTATTGTTGGGGCAACACTATCATACTGACTAAAATGAATATCGGCAAGTTTGATAGTCCAGAAACCTGCTTGCTGCAAGGTGTTTAAAATATTTGGTTGTGCTTTTCTATCTGTCCAAACTATTTGTTTTCCGTTGTGTGAAATGCGAGGCGCAATCACTCCGTGGTCGTAATCGTTAACAATATCAACTAATTTATAGGCATACACTCCATCTTTCCGCATTATCCAGATGTCGCAATAAGCACCAAAACCAGGCAACGCATCAGTAGAAGTACCAGGATGTGTTGCTTTTTCCACTGTCATCATCAACCATTTACCATCGGCACTCCAATACGGGCAAGCAATATGTTTGTTGGGCAACAATGGGTGATTGCAGGTTAAACATACATCGTTGGAACCATCAGGGTTTGCAAGGTGTATATCATAATACGTATC
>CAILDT010000299.1 GCA_903833025.1 uncultured Bacteroidota bacterium
AAATAAAAAACAAAGCAAAGTTAGGAGGCGCACACAAGCCACCGCACATTGAAAGAAACAAAAGACTACGGCATAATGCGAGTCAGATAATATTTCTTTTTTTTATTTTGGTATCAGCCTCACACCCTCCGGGACTTATTCCGTTTCCTTTTTTTTCTTTCGCTTTCGCCTCCTTTGGCATTGCTTTCTTTTTTCTTTTTTTTTGTGGTTTTTTTTCTCTTTTCTTTTGGTTTAGGTTTGGGCGGTTTCATTTTTTGACAGGGATAGGCGTATTTAATTGCCATTTGTCCCCTATATGAGTGCTATACGATTGCACCAAATAAGAAAATAGGGGTAAAGCAAAGCAGGAAATTTCAGTGAATTTCGGGGTCTTTTAGGCGATTTTTGTGGTATTATTTTTCGGGTAGGAACAAAAAAAGAGCCCCGTCCAAGATTGGTAGAGCCCTTTTTCGCAATGGAAACTTTTTAGAACACTGTGTCAATTCTCATTGCATTACTTTGAGCAAAGAGGTAATAATTTGAACCTACAAGTTGGTAAAACTCAATTCCGATACAATTTAATACACTTACACTTCCGGTCATTGTTGGTGGACCTGCCAAAGTAGGATTCATTACAATTAATGGTGTTGTTGTGCTTAAATCAGTGTAATGGGAAAATTCAATTGCTGACATTGCGCTTAATGTTGGGTCGGTTGGTTCATACTTTCCAGTTGATACATTAAACACAAAATCAGAAACAACAGTGATTGCGTTCATCAATCGGAAATGTGTTGCACCTGAAGGAGCATTAATTAAACTCGTTGGTTCAAATGCAGGAACTTTAAAAGTTGAACTATCTCTTGTTGGAGCATTTGATAAGTCGTAAGGGGCATTAAAAATGCCTGCCAAACTTGTGTTCACATCAAAATTCAATCCTGCCAACATAGATTGATTTGCGGACACTAAGACACTTCTTTCTCCTCTCGGGTTTCCAGTGTCTTCCTTGTTGATTTCCTTCATAACCTTCGTTAAACGACCTGTTAAACGAGAATCTGAGTACTGTTTAATGATTTGCGCTAATCCTACTCTTACGGATTTTGCTGCAATTGCACTTCCTCCAAATTCGCTCATATTTTCGCGAGTTCTTTTGAATACTGCATCATTTTTAATTTGTGAATCGGTAGGGCCTCCAGCCATACCTGCGAAATCACCTGTAAGACCTTTGATCTTAAAGTGGCGTACTCCTCCCATCGTTCCTGAGTACTTTACGAGACCTTTTTGTCTAGCCATAATTTTCTTTTTTTAAAGTTATTTTTTAATGATTATTTTACAAGACAAAATTACCGTATATTTACATACAAGAAATCTCTAAACAAGCCTATAATGAAGCTATTCAGCGCAAACGCATCACAAATAATAGAACAGCACTTAAAAGTGTCCCAAGTTATAGATGGTGACAGTATAAAAGTTGTTTCAATTTTCAATAAATTAGAAAAAGAAATTCGTCTTTATGGTCTTGATGCTCCAGAAATAAAAATGAATAGAAAACTTAAAGAGGATGAAATGAAAACTCAAGTTGCAGGTAAATTTTTAATTCAGTTGGGCATACTTTCTTTAAAATATATTTTAAAACTCGCACCACCTGAAACAAAAATTACATTAATAACAGAGAAAGAAAATTTTAAAGATTTTTATGGTAGGCAGTTAGGTTATGTTATTCTGCCTGATGGCAGTTGTTTGAATGAAATATTAGTTCGTGAAGGATATGCAAAAGCACTAAATGATTATGCTTGTTCAGAATTGGCGCACTATCAAGAGTTAAATTTTGCTGCAATGCAGGAAAGACGGGGGTTGTATGCCTTTGCGAAAAGGTATTAAAATGTTTACCCTATGTTTACCCCGAAATAAAAATACCGATGCAATTGATTGATTTACATCGGAATAAGTTGGAAAAGTGTGATCCCATTTGGATTCGAACCAAAGGCCTACGGTTTAGAAAACCGTTGCTCTATCCAGCTGAGCTATGGGATCAAAACAAAAAAGCTGATTAACCAATCTGAAAACTTATTCTATTAAAGAACAAATAACGAATTAACTAATCAGCT
>CAILDT010000300.1 GCA_903833025.1 uncultured Bacteroidota bacterium
ATACTTTTATTCTGAATTGAAACAAGCAATTCATTAAATCGTTTTACCATAAATTTCTTTCCAAATTCACCACCAAACTGGTCTGCAAATCCGTCTGATGATAAATAAACTGTATCTCCTTGTGATAACTTTACAACGTGATTGGTGAACTGATGTTCAGCCCCAAACTGTAGTCCTCCAATCGGAAATTTATCTCCATCTATTTTCCTAAAGTTTTCTTTATTAATTATAATCAACGGACGGAAAGCACCTGCATACTCCAACTTGTTTGTATCACTTTCGATAGAACAAATTGCTATGTCCATTCCATCACTGGTATCCACCACATTTGTGCCTTGACGTAACGAAGTTTGAACACCTATATGTAGTGCATTTAATATTTCATCTGGTTTTGTAATTCCTTTTTCTATAATTATTTGATTTAATAAGTTGTTGCCAATCATACTCATAAAAGCTCCAGGAACACCGTGTCCGGTACAATCTACAACTGCAATAATTTTTTTCCCATCTTTTATTCCGAACCAATAAAAATCTCCACTAACAATATCTTTCGGTTTGTAAAACACAAACGATTCGGGGAAATGACGGAATATCTGTTCCAAAGGCGGTAGAATAGCCAGTTGTATTCTTTTTGCATACTGAATTGAACTGGTGATGTCTTTATTTTTTTGCGCCAATTCAATTGTTCTTGCTTCTACTTTTTCTTTCAGAATCTTTTTTTCTCTTTTTATAGTTCTCGTTCTTATTTTAAAGAAAGCCCAAAAGCCAGCCATTATAAATACAACGCAGAAACCATAAAACCAATTTGTTTTCCAGAAGGGAGGATTGATATGAATAATAAGCGATGTGCCATTATTATTCCACATCCCATCATTACTGGAAGCGATAACTTTAAAAACATAATCGCCACCGCTTAATTGTGTATAGCTTGCATACCGCTGTGTGCTTGGCGGCGACCAATCCGCATCCACACCTTCTAATTTATATTTGTATTTATTTTTGCCCGGCATTTGATAATCCAATGCTGCAAAATCGAAGGAAAAGAAATTCTCACGCCACGAAAGCTCCAGATATTTTTTATCATATATTAAGGTATCTGTCAACACTTCTTTACCTGACCGCTTATAAGATATAATGTGTACAGGAGGAATAATTTTATTATTTACTGCTTCGTTCGGGTTAAAAACAGTCATCCCATTTATTCCTCCTAAAAACATTTCACCTTTTTTATTTTGAAAATACGCACCTTGTATAAATTCCATTCCTTGCAAACCATCGTTAACATCATAGTTATAGAATGCCAAACCATTTTCGTTTTCTATATTCGGATTAAATTTTGAAACACCCTTGTTAGTACTTATCCAAAGGTTACCTTTATTATCGGGCAACATACAATAGATAACATCATTTGGTAAGCCATCTTTTTCGAAATAAAAATCGAAATGATTGGTTTGCGGATTAAATTTATTTAATCCGTTTGAAGTTCCTATCCAAATAAATCCTTGCTTATCTTCGTAAAACGAAAGAACAGAATTGGAGGTTAAACTATTACTCTTTTCGTTATGGGTATAATATTGAAATGTTTTTTTTGAAACATCTAATTTATTAACACCACCGCCATCGGTAGCTATCCATATATTATGTTTGCTATCTTCAAAAGTAAGATATGCGTTATCAGAGTTTAAGCCCGATTTAGCATTAAAGTTTGTAAATTTCTTTTCTGTTTTATCATACAAAAACACGCCTGCGCCGTAAGTTGAAACCCAAATATTATTTTTAGAATCTTTAAAAATATTTATTATCGTTGCCGCATTTGAAGGTTGAAATTCATCGAAGGAAGTAACTTTTTTTGTTTTTTTATCGTACACAAAAACTCCATTACCATAAGTACCTACCCAAATATTTCCATCGGCATCTTCGCAAAGCGAAAGTACCGAATTGTTTGTACCGGGCGATAATTGAGGGTATTGCTCATACGTATCCGTTTCAAAATTTAAAGTGGACACACCTCCTTTTTCTGTTCCTATCCATAATAATCCATCTCTATCTTCTAACATCGAAAAAATAGTATTGCTCTGCAAACTGTTTTTTGTGTTGTCTCTTTTTTTATACGTTTTAAATTTCCCTTTCGAATGAAAATAAACATTTACTCCACCGCCTTCGGTACCCACCCACACAGCACCTGTGTTATCGTGATAAATACAATGAATGGAATTATTATTTAATCCGTCTGGATTTTTTTCATCGAAAGAAATATTTTTAAACTGATGCGTTTTCGGATTATAAATATCAATTCCTTTTGCAAAATTGCCTATCCAAATATTATTATTTACATCTTTAGAAATAGTATGCACCTGATTATACGAAAGTGAATTTACATCTTTTGCATTGTGTTTTATGTTTTCTAAAAATGTATTTGTTTTGGTGTCGAATAAAACAATGCCTTCGGAATGGCTGCTAATCCAAAGCAATCCGTTATCATCTTCATAAATATTGCCAATGTTATTGGTGTTTTTTTCATCCTCATTGGATTTAGTATTTTGCTGAATGTAGTGTGTAAACTTTCCTGTTTTTTTATCAAACGAATTTAGTCCGTCGCCATTTGTGCGAATCCACAGTTTCCCATTTTTACTTTGATGAACAAACGAATTTACATCTCCCGAAATAGCATTTGGATTATTTTTATCAGCTAAATAACGTTTAAACTCATTTGTTTTTGGATTATAAACATTAAGTCCTTTTTCTGTACCCAGCCACAGCAGTCCTTCATCGTCCTCAAAAATGGTATGAATATAATTACTGGAAAGTGAATTTTTGTTTTCGAAACTTCCAAAATGATGTTTAAATTTTCCGGTAATTAAACTATACTCATCCAAACCACCGCCTTCGGTACCAATCCAAAGCACTCCATTTTTGTCTTCGTATAAGGCATAAATAAAATTATTAGCAAGCGTGTTGGTATCGGTGGGGTTGTGCTTAAAAACTTTGATAGTATAACCGTCGTATTTATTTAAACCATCCTGGGTGCCAAACCACATAAACCCTCGGCTGTCTTTGAGGATGCAATAAACCGAACCCATTGATAAACCTTGGTCGGCGGTGATGTGGTTAAATTTATAATCCTGCGCAATGGTATTTAATATGGAAATACAATAAATTAAAACAATTGCGGTTGCTTTATAAAAGATATGTTTTGTGTTGGTAGCCATTTTTTTGTTGGGGGGGCAAAGATAAAAAAATCCCGCTCTTTAAAAGAGCGGGATTTTTTGTAACTCATAACTCAAAACTCCTTTTACAACGTGCCAATAACATTTGCG
>CAILDT010000301.1 GCA_903833025.1 uncultured Bacteroidota bacterium
ATCCTTCGCTGGCAAAATCAGGGTAATTTCCTCTATGGCGTGTATATGCCCTATAAAAATCACCGCCTGTAGTTTTATTTAAATCTAACCAAGGAGTTGTTTGTTTAATTTTTGGCAAAAGTTCATTTGCAACAGATTGCACCAATTCTGACTGTTTATTTATTGGTTTATCCCAATCAAGCATAGTTGCTATGTGTTCATCAGGAATATCTACTTTATATAAATTGCCTTTTGAAGCCATAGCAGACTCAAGATTACTTAACTCTTTTATTGCATTAGAGGAAAAATTAACATTTCCTTGTTTATCAACATTAGCTCCTGCAATTATTTTATCCAATAATGGTGCATTTTCAATAGGAAAACCTTGGGACTGTAAATATCCTAAAGAAGTATTGCCTTCACCTTTTGGCCTTCCATATTTAGCAGAATAATTTATATACCCATTTATGACATCTTTTGGTTTTTCAGCTAATGCTCTAGCATATTCACCAGCCACAGTAGGGTTTTCAGCAAAATACATACCATGACCAAAAGATTGATTACCTTCTCCAGTACCTACTTTACTTATGTCAAATTTACCTGCAATCTTATGCGGAGTGCCATGCCATGCAGTAGCACCCATTAAATTAGGCACATAATTCGCAAACTCTGAAAATGTAGGGCCTTCATTAAACTTGCCAGTATTAGGGTCATACGCTATAGCGTTTTGAACCATGTTATTGGTGTTTATTGCATTTTGAGCCGTTGTCTGTGGCAAATTGCGAAAGTGCTCCTTGATCGGGTCACCAAGTGCCGATGTAGTTGGGGGTTGGTATCCCCTAAGAGCATCTGCCAGCGTAGGCATTACTTAACTTCTTTATCCAAGTCTTTAAGCTTATTGGCGATCATCTTCCTACGGGCAATGCGGTCAGCTTGATTCTTTTCATAGGTAGATTCTTTGTGCGGCCTGAGCATTGCATCTTCAGGCTTATATTTATGGTTCATTGGCTTCATTTTTTATCAAACTTCTCTAGCTCTAATGCAAGTCTAGCTCTGCGGCCTTCTTTGCCTTTAGCTTCTGCGGCTTTTTCAAGCTTGCTTTTAGGAATAGTCTTATCTTCAGGAACGCCCAATTCTTTCTTTAATGCGCCCTTGTGCTTAATTGCACCTGCGATCCAGTTAGCCATTACATTTCTCCCATTTCGGTCTTTTTTGATTCTTTCTTGGTTTCGCCTTTTTCTTCGCTAGACTTCATATGCTTTTTATAAGCTGCTTCCAATACATTCTTACGAGCCTTAGCCTTGTCTTGAACGCTTAAGGCGATTGCTAGGGCTTGGCGTGGGGGCTTTCCCGCTGCTTCCTCTGTCTTTATATTCTCACCTACCGCTGCTGGGGATTTTGACTTAATTAACATATTAACCTTTGAATTTAAGTAGGTAGATGGTGGTATCGATCTCTTGGGCGATATTATCGATTAGCTGAACGATCTCTGAATCTGTTGGTAGGTCACCCCTAGCGTCTTTAACAAAAGACTGTAACGATTGTAGGTAAGCCAATGGTTCTTTAGGCTGGTGATATGTAGCGGGGAATTGGGTAATCTGACCATATATACCAAAGTAGCACTCAGCTAATTGGTCGGTCAGTTCAATTATATTTTCGTAAAAATGACCTAAAGTCTTGTGTTTTGCGTAGGACTTGGTAGCCCAATGGAAAAAATGTGTATTTGTGCCTGAATGTAGCAATGTTGCTAGAAATAAAGCCATTGATTTTTCCATGAAACGCTCCTTTTGCGTTATTTTATAACACTTTTCTAGTAATTCCTAATGCTCTGATTGCTGCCTCAACGCTATCAACACGGCTAATTGCGCCACCTTTCCATTTGCCTAAAAACTCTAACTGGTCAGATGTGAATTTTGCTTTGGCATCACGTTTGATCTCCATTAATATTGTTTCCCCAGCATATCCGCATAATAAATCTGGACATCCATGCTTCATTGCAGCTAAAGAAACAACAGTAGCCCCTGCATCACGCAATGCTTTAACGATTTCTTTATGGTTTGTATCAATTCGTGCGTATGTCATTGATTTTCCATTAAAATAGATTAGTATGGGCTAACTTTACCATTATAAAGGTTATATATGGCTGGATTTTATCTGACGGATGAACAGTTTATAGATGAATGGAAGAAAATAGGATCACCGCTTTCTTTTGCAAAAATTCATGCCATGTCTGAAAGAGCAGTATATAATCGCAG
>CAILDT010000302.1 GCA_903833025.1 uncultured Bacteroidota bacterium
AGGAGTCGAATGTAAAACCTTCTGAAATAGATTACATATCGGGGCACGGCACCGCAACGCTATTTAATGATGATATGGAATCGCTTGCCATTAATGATGCACAGCTTTCCGCCGTTCCGATGAATAGTTTGAAATCTTATTTCGGGCACACGCTTGGCGCAGCAGGGGTTATTGAATCCATCATCGGAATTCATTCGATGAAAGAAAACACCTTGATTGGTACGTATAATTTTAATAAGTTGGGAGTGGCTGCTCCAATAAATATTATTAAAGAAACAAAAGAAGCTACTGTAAATAATTGTTTGAAAACCGCTGCTGGCTTTGGTGGATGTAATGCCGCAGTGCTGTTTCAGAAAATAGAAAGTTAACGAATGAATAACAAAAATTATATCTCTTCTGTTTGTTCTATTAAAGATGGAAAGGTAAGAATCAATAATAAAATTGAGTTTACAAATACGGATACTTGTTCGGCTGTTGATTTCTTTAAATCAGTTTATACGCACTATCAAATGGCGTATCCAAAGTTCTATAAAATGGATAGTTTGTGTAAATTAGCTTTCGTTGCATCTGAATTATTAATAAAAACAAATAAAATTACTCATAGATATAAACCCGAAGATATTGCTATAATAATTGCCAACAGTGCATCTTCATTGGAAATAGATACCGAACATCAAAAGGCAATTTCAGATAAGGAAAATTATTTCCCTAGTCCTGCCGTATTTGTTTATACCTTGCCAAACATTTTGATAGGCGAAATAGCGATACGAAATAAAATAAAAGGAGAAAACACATTCTTTATTTTTGATAAATTTGATGCTGAATTTATAGCCGACTATATCAATTTGCTTTTGAATAGTAATAAAGCAAAATGTTGCATCACTGGTTGGGTTGATTTTTATGAAGGAAGATACGAAGCATTTTTATATATTGTAGAAAAACATAGCGAACATTTTAGCATTGAACATACAACAGAACAACTGAATAAATTATATAAACAAACACAAAACAACTAAATAAAATGAGAGAATTAACGGACAAATTAAAAGAAGAAATTATTTTGCAATTGAACCTTGAAGGATTAACAAAAGAAGACATAGATGATGATGCCTCTTTGTTTGGCGAAGGTTTAGGATTAGATTCGATTGATGCTTTGGAGTTAATTGTATTGCTCGAAAAAAACTATGGAATTAAAATAGCGAACCCTGCTGATGGTAAAAAAATATTTCAATCGGTGAGAACGATGGCGGAATTTATTGAAGCGAATAAGAAGTAGAACTAACCTTTTTTTTGATTGAAATATAAAATGTATGGAAGTAAATAAAGAAAGTGTTAAGACTGCTGATGGATGGCTTCCCCCTTTATCAACAATACAAGAAGTTTATCAAAGAGTAATTCAGAATGAGCTTTACTCTAAAAAGTTTGGCAATAATTTATTAAGTTCTTGGAGTGATTTTTTTAGCTTGCCAATAACTTATAAAGATGAATTGCGGAACATTAGTTCGGACGCCACATTAGCTGTTCCTAAGTCGGAGGTGTGGCATTACCACGAATCGTTTGGCACAACTGGTGCACCTGTTTCTTCGTGGTTTACTGTTGAAGATTATGAACAAGAAGTGAATAAAACGGCAAGATGGACATCAGATATAAAACCCGGAATGATGGTGTTAAATAGGTTCCCTTACTCATTTGCTGTTCCCCCATTTATAATTGAATTAAAGTGCAGACGAGACGGCGGAATAATTGTTCCTATCGGTTCATTAAGTTGGAATGTTACTTATCCAAGAACACTTGAGGTAATTAAAAGACTGAAAGTAGAAGCAATTGGTTGTTTGCCTAATGAGTTAATATTTTTAGAAATGGTTGCTGAAAAATGTGGTTATGACTCAAAGAAAGACCTCGGTTCGGTAAAACATTTGTTGGTATCTGGCGCAATAATTTCTCCTATTATGAAAGAATATATTGAGAGCCGTTGGGGTGTTTCTGTGAAATCGGTTTATGGTAGTACCGAAACAGGCGGAATTGCATCAACCTGTAATTATAACAATCATCATATTCATAAAGATAATCTTATACTTGAAATTTTAAATCCAGTAACAAAAGAGCACGTACTCCCTGGTGAAAAGGGAGTATTGGTGGTAACTTCATATTCGCGTAAGGCATCACCTCTGTTCCGGTATTATACCAATGATATTTGTAGAATAAGCAATGAACCTTGCCCTTGCGGAGCTTCAGAACCTATTATTCAGGTGTTAGGTAGAATGGATGACCTTATTACTTTGGGAGATAAATCAGTATATCCTAATTTCTTGGAAGAATCTATTCTTGAGTTTTCGAAGCAGTTTAATAGTGTTGTCTATTTTGTTATTGTTACAAAAAGAAGATTGCATATTCGTATCGAAACACACAATGATTGCAAGAAACATACGGATGCTTCTTTAAAGGAACTGCAAGAGAAATTGGATGTTCCGATAAAGGTTCATATATGTAAAAAGGTGAATTGCTTGATGTTGATTTTCTTTTACGCTCTCCCGAAGTATATAAACCTGTTACAATTTCAGATTGGCGCAAAACATCTTCACGAAGTGTTACAATTACGGAAGCTTTAATTAAATGGCAAGATGTTAGTTTTAGAGAGTTTTTAGATATGTTAAGGAGATTATTTAAAAATATCTTCCATAAGATAACTTTAAAGTAATTTTGATAAATATAATTTCAAAAGCACAAATTAAATCGGTGAATCAGGGTGTAGCAATAACAGGTATGGGTATAATGTCTGCAATCGGTAATTCGGTTGAAGAAACATTGAGTTCCTTAGTTAACAGCAAGTCTGGTATCGAAAAGATTAAGTATCTTGAAACATTTCACAAAGATAATTTTGTTGTGGGCGAAGTTAAACTAAGCAACGATGAACTTATTAAGTTGGCAGGTATTGGTAACTACAACAGAACCACAATGCTTGGCTATCTTGCAGTAAAAGAGGCATTACAAGAAGCTTCCATAGTAGATATTAAAGAAGCTCGAACAGGATTGATTTCTTCAACAACTGTTGCCGGAATGTGCCACACCGAACTACTTTACAAAGGATTTTTTGAGGGCAAGAATAACGATAACTTTTTTGATTATCACTTAAACGGTGTAAGTACAAATAACATTGCCGATATATTTGGAATAAATGAGTTTGTAACTACTATCAATACTGCGTGTTCATCTGCTGCAAATGCTATGATGCTTGGGGCAAGGTTAATTAAGAACAACATACTTGACAGAGTAATTGTGGGGGGAATAGATCCTCTTTCAAAGTTTACATTCAATGGTTTTAACACGTTGATGATTTTGGATAATGAATGGTGCAAGCCTTTTGATGAAAACAGAAAGGGCTTGAATTTAGGTGAAGGTGCCGCATTTTTAGTTTTAGAATCTGATAAATGTGTTAAAGAAAAAAACAAAAAAATACTTGCCCGCCTTATTGGCTATGGAAATGCTAATGATGCATTTCATCAAACGGCTTCCTCCCCAGAGGGATATGGTGCGGAGCTAGCAATGAAGAAAGCTTTAACAGTTGCTCAAATCAGCCCTGACAGAATTGATTATCTTAACGCACACGGTACAGGAACGCCTAATAATGATGCTTCAGAAGGGATAGCGATGCAAACTGTTTTTAATAACAAAGTTCCAAAATTCAGTTCTACTAAAGCATTTACGGGTCACACTTTGGCAGCAGCAGCAGCAGTTGAAGCTGTAATTTCCATTTTAGCAATACAAAACAATATGATTTTCCCTTGTTTGAATCGTAGTGAACAAATGAAAAATTTATCAATCACTCCAGTAGATAAGCTAGAAAAAAATGTTGAATTAAATTATGTTATGTCAAATTCGTTTGGATTTGGTGGTAATTGTTCGTCTTTAATTTTTGCAAAAGGGTAATGTTAGAAATATATATAAACGGAATGTCTTGTATTTCTAATCATAACACTATTGATGAGAATTATTTCTTTGGGGATGAGAGTTCTATTTTATCCTCAAATCAATTAGCTGCAACCGAACCCAAGTATAGCGATTATATTCCGGCAATTGCTATCAGAAGAATGTCGCACATTATAAAAATGGGACTAAGTGCAGGAATGATGAGCCTTAAATCTGCAGGGTTAGAAAAAGTGGATGCTATTATTACAGGCACCGGAATGGGATGTTTCGAAGATACTGACAAATTCCTCCGTGCTTTATTAGATAATGACGAAAAACTTTTAACCCCTACATCATTTATTCAATCAACACATAATACAATTGGTGGGCAAATAGCTTTACAGATAAAATGCAATGGTTATAATTTTACTTATGTTCATCAAAATGTTTCGTTTGAATACGCCCTGCTAGACGCAATAATGTTGTTGAAAGACCGAGATGCGTCCAATGTTCTAGTTGGTGGCGTTGATGAAATTACCCCTTCCGTTTTTGAATTACTTTCGAGAGGCGGGCATATTAAAAAAACTGAAGACCTGCAAGAACCCATTTGGAAAAGCACAACAAAAGGATACATACTTGGCGAAGGCGCAGCATTCTTTAACTTAAGTGCAGAAACCAGCCCTTCTACTTATGCGAAAATAATAGGAGCAAAATGTATTCAGTCCATTGTTGATAGTGATGATTTAATAAACCAGTTGAATAATTTCCTTTCTGAAATCGGGGTGGGAAAAGATGAAATAAGTCTTGTTTTAAGTGGCAATTCGGGAGATGTGATTACGGATAAAAACATTGTCGATTTTAACAACCAACTCAATTTGCCAATCGCATACTTCAAACATCTGTGCGGCGAATATTATACCTCCTCTGCATTTGCATTATGGCTTGCCGCAAATATCTTAAAAAGACAAACAGTGCCGAGTGTTATTTTTCCAAATTATTCTCCTTTGTCAAATGTTGATAACATTTTGATTGTAAATCATCACGAGAACAAACAATATTCTTTGATGCTTGTTTCCGTATGTTAATTCGATACTTGCACCTTCTTAATTGTTTTTCTCAATTCATAAAAAAATAATAAATATTTTATCATATTATAAAAGATATGTCTGCTTTAGGAACATATAATTTTTTTGAAAAACATCGGTTGTTATTGCTCGTGCTTGTGTTACTTGCATTTGGTTCAACATTTTAT
>CAILDT010000303.1 GCA_903833025.1 uncultured Bacteroidota bacterium
ATTTTAAGTGAATATTAATAAATATGAACGCAAAAGTATAGGTAAGGATGCAAGGAAAACAGTTACAGGGGGTTATGTAACCCCTACTAAAAAGCCCTTGAATAAAGGGTTTTAATGGAATGAAATTACTTAAACTTTTTTACTTCGGTAACGAAAGTGCGGAAATGTTTCTCCCAAAATTCAGCCGCTTTGCTGTCAGGTTGATTAAATAAGATTCGGAGTTTGTCTGTGCTTATTCCAGCATCACCAGAATTTTTAGTGGAGATGTTTGCAGAAATAAATCGGTGCAATTCTGCTTCAGAATCAACTTGAAAAATATCGGGTTTCAAATCATTCAACATTTTGAATAGAAGTGCCACTTGTGGCACTGACAAGTTTGTTTTTAGGCGACCTGTATTTGATTCTGTAAGTTTAGAATAATCAAACTGCAAGTTTGCATTGAGAAAATTTTTGATTCCTGAAAGCCACAATGAAATTCTTCTTGGAATTGATTGTGCGAACATACTTTCATCAGCTTGAAATTTTGATTTCAAAAATAATAGGTATTGTTCTTCCTTTGCTATTACTGCAAGCCGTTTGTTTGGCAGTTTGTGTTCTTCTATTTTTTCTGTAATGGCTTCACTAGCCTGCAAAAACACCTTTTCGCTGTAGTCATCCGAAATCAGTATTTCATAATTTTGGTCTGATTCATCAAGACTCAATTCACGAACAAAACAAAGATTCTCCAGTGCCTGAATGTTATCAGTTAAAACCGTTTTGCGTTTTGTGGCTTCTTTTGAATTGTTGGTGCCTGATAAATATTGTACACTATTTTCAAGTGTTTCATTAATCAATTCAAGTGTTTTGCTTTTGTCGTATTTTTCAAAATTGATGTAATGCTTTACTTTAAAATCATTCAACCCTACATTGTCCTTTATGATGCTGTTTTCTGGCGGTGTTTCTTTGAGTATGTTATCAAAAATTCCTTTTTCATCAAATGCCTTTGCTCCAAGCAAAGGTTCAAAAATAGCTTTCATTTCAAGGTGTAACCTGATAAGCGTATTTTTTAAAACCAATAAAATATAGTCATTACTTTTTTGTTGCGCTGTGGTCTGTGTTTTTTGTAATTGCTTTTTCTGTTTTTCAATATCATTGAGGAAGGCATTGACTTTGTTTAAAACAGAATTAAGTGAATATTTTTTTTCGCTTTCTGTGGTACTCAACTGCAATGCTTTCTGAAGGTTGTTCATTAACCTTGTACCTTCATTGCGGATTAAGAAAAAATAAAACTCTGCTTTCTTATTAGGAGGTTCAGGTAAATATATTTCCAATAGTGGTTCAGAAATTTCATCCTGCAATGATTGAAATTTGGTATTGTCGTCTTTGATTTCAAAAAAATAATCTTCTTCTTCAGTCAATGCTTTAAAGTCTTGCAAGGCTGTTTTAATAGCCTTTTCAAAGCCAATTGATCCGTTTTTTGGGTAACGGAAAGACGGTGTAAGTTTCGTTTGAAACTTCGTTTCCGATTTATTTGTGTCCAGCCAAGGTCTTAAATCACCATATAAAATTCTGTCGTAAATGCTTAAATCTATCTTCATTTGTCAGGTGTTAAAATATTTATTTATCCGGCCAACTCTGCAAAGATAGCTTTCTGTTTTTGGGTGGTGTTTTTTATTTAATCATTGAATACATCCATTGCCTTGTCTAACTCAGAATTTACAATCTTTGCATAAATTTGAGTTTGAAGTATTGCTGAATGTCCCATCAATTTAGAAACTTTATCAATACTGATTCCCTTTCTCAATGCTCTTGTTGCCCAAGTATGGCGGCTTGTATGAAAACTGATATGCTTATGGATTTCAGCCTTTTTCGCTAAGAATTTGAGGTTTTTATTTATGTGGGCTGTTGCTGAACTTATTGCACTGTCAACTGCTCTTAAATCTTTAAAATCTAAATCATAAGAAAGCATTGGAAAAATAAAGGCTTCTGAATTTTTCTCTGTTGGCTTGTACTTCTCAATATATTCAAGTGCCTTATTTGGTACTTTTATTGAAAGTTGATTTCCTGTTTTTTGAATTGTGAAATTTATATTTACTCCATCAAAGTGCTTCCACTTTATTTGTAACATATCCGAAACTCTTAAACCTCCTACATAAGAAGCGAAGACAAACATATCACGGTGCATTTCCAAACGTGTTCCAGGTGTTGTTTTTACGTTTTCAATTAATGATAATTCTTCCTCTGACAAATATACTCTTGTTGTTTTTTCCGTTTTTAACTTATACTTGATAAATGGCGTTACAATATTTTCAATAACATCCTTACGAATTGCATCATTAAATATTTTGCGTATAAACTTAAAATCTTTGTGAACCGTGTTTACCTTGTTTAATTTCGTACCCTTTAGATATTTTTCGTACTTCGTTAAAAATTCAGGTGTTATATCTTGAAAGAAAATATTTCTTCCATTTAAGTATTCTTTCAACTTTGCAACTATTGATTTGCTTTTGTCATACGTTCCAATTTTTCCATCTGCCAAATATTCCTCACAAACTTCATCTGCAAAAGATAAAAAATCGGATGGCTTTTTTCCATAGATTTTATCACGAAGTCCGCGACTTGTTAAACTTTTATTTATTGTTTCGTGTTCAAAAACTTCATCCTGAAGCTCAGAAAACTTATTTGCTAAAAAGGAATTAAGCCTTGCACTGTTGGTGTGCTTGGATTTTATCCTATGATTTTTTTCATCCCAATTTTCAACAGGTAACATAATACCTGATGAGATATAATTTATTTTCCTATCTTTGATGATTCGGAAGTGGATTGGGGCTTCATTTTTTTTATTAATTTTGTCCCTGCGAAATATTATTGAAACTGTTGCCATTATTGATGTTTTAATTATTCAACAAAGATACGCAAAAGAATGCAAAGTGGGGTAAACAATAGGGTAAACATTATTAACATTATGCTACTTAGTTATGCACAATTTTACTCTACTAAAATAGTAAATGTATTGAAAACAAAGGGTTGTAAAGAATATGAGTGCATAGGGGTGGTGTAATTTGAGTCCAAATGGGATCACGTCGAAGGGTGAATTAAATACTTTAATTTCACCCTTTTTTATTTTATTTTATTTTGGGGCATTTACTGAAATGAAAAAAACAGACACAAAAAAACCCCTTCCAACTAAATGGAAGAGGTTTCTTTATAAACTAAGTTAATCCTAGAAGTGGAAAGTAACTCTTAAAGAAGCAGTTCCAGTATTTGAACCTTTGAAACCAAACATATTGCCTTGGTTTAAGTCAGTATCAATACCAAATTTAGAGCTTCCACTAGTTTTATTATCCATTGTTCCAACAGTTTGAGTTGTTCCAGTAGAAGGAGTATTAAGTGATTCAATTGAAGTAGTTCCTTTAGCTTGAGTTTGGAAACCTAATCCCCAACCATATTCAGCACCTACAGCAATTTTTGGAAAAATAAAATACTCAGCACCGATAAACCCACGTACACCAAGTCCGAAACCCATTCCCGATTTCCATTTAGTAACACGAGCCGCTTGTCCATATCCATCATCAGCTAACACATTGTTTGTACCGAAGTCTGTCGTATGACCAGTAACACCAACCGGATTTGTAGTACTTGCTGACAATGCATTACCGTATTTATATACGTTAGCACTGCTTGAAAGCCAAATCATTACGTCTGCACCATAATAACCTTGCAAACGAGTTTTACCTCTTCTCCATTCTTTACCAGCACCAATAGCGATGTTGGTGTTGTGAACAGACATTTTGTCTTCTACCATTGCATGAGCTGCAGGATAAACAGCAGCAGGTGTAACAGAAGCATCAGCAATCATTGCCTTAGTAGATGCTGAAGTGAACCCAACACGAACTAAAACTCTGTAAGCTGTTTTTTCATCGATAAACTTTTTACCAATGATAGTTTGGTTACCATTTAACCAATTTACACCTGGTGCAGCGTTTGTTGTTGTTGCACCACTAAATGCGTTACCTACAAATTGAAAAATTGGGTCAGCATCCATACTGATAGCCCAATCATTTGCTTCTGGTAACATAGGTTCACCTTTTTTAGAGGTTAAATCCTGTGCAAAAGCATTGGACATACCGAATGCTAAAGCGACTAATAATACTGTTTTTTTCATGTTTTTTTTGTTGTTTAGTTTAATTGTTTTTTGTTTGTTAATAATGTTTCAAATTTTTATGGTGCAAAGGTATATATTTTTTTAAAACCGTCAAGTGATTTCTATCATACATATTACTAACACCCTTTTGTTAACAACTGTTAATAGTTTATCTTATTTTATATTAATTTCATCTATAAATATAAATGCATCGCCGCCAAAACCTTGATGCCATTGAGGTAGCTTACCGAAGTTAATTGCCTTTACTTTAATATATTTTGCACTTATCGGCTTTGTTAAATTCGAAGTGAAATCCTTGGTTTGTGAGGTTAAATCTTCTGGGGCGACTGTATTATTAACAGAAGAAACCAAACCAAAGTTTATATTGTCGGTTGAAGCATAAAACTCTACTTTGGTTGGCATTAGTATCCAAGAGCGAGTATCCTGAAGGAAACCAGCGGTGAATGAATGAATACTTTCCAATTTGCCTAAATCAATGATAGCTTCGAAATCCTGACCTTGATAGCCTTGCCACTC
>CAILDT010000304.1 GCA_903833025.1 uncultured Bacteroidota bacterium
AAGTTATGGTTTAAAATTCTAAAGAAATCTGTAAGGCATAAGCATACAGAGGCTGTTAGATAATTATGGTTGTATGAAGTAAATCAAATCCCTCTAACTCCACATTTTTATAAATAAGTGTGGAGGTTCAAAATGAGTAAAATGTCTTTAATTTTTTGTGATGGTTGTAATATACAGTTTGAAAAAGAAACTCGTTATGTTAAGGCCGCACAAAAAAGAAGAAATGGTAAAAATTATTGTTCTTTATCGTGTCATGGTAAATACACTAGAGAAGAAAAATTAGGTGATTGGGTAAGTAGCCAAGAGAATAAAAATTTTGTAAAAGGTATGGCTGGAAATAGAAGCGACCAATATTCTCCTTTTAGAACTTTGTTAAAAAGTTGTAAAACAAGAACAAATAAATCCGGCAAACCTAAAGGAGATTTTGATTTAGATTTACTATACATGAAACAACTTTGGGAAGAACAGAAAGGCAAATGTGCCATCACAAAGGTTGACTTAAAATTAGAAAACAGTTATAATAAGAATTATCAAGCATCATTGGATAGAATAGATAGTTCTAAAGGTTATATAAAAGGTAATGTGAGATACATTAGTGTATCTGTAAATTGGTTGAAGAATAATTTGGATGACAATCATTTAAGAGAGTTTATCCAAATTTGTAATGATAGTAAACTGATTTTTTGAAAAGATGGCGACACTCGGGGGCAGTGCCCGAATGGTCCACCAAAAGTATTCTAAACTGGACGCAGGATCGGAGAAGGTCGAAAATGGATTTGATCCCCATGAGTAGGCTGGAGATTAAGAATGCTTTTGATGGGCCATACACAGGATCGACCGGCATACAAGTAATTTAATTGGCTATCCATCACAGAGAGATGTAAAAAGTAAATCAAACTAAATGCAAATGACGAACTTTTTGCTTTAGCTGCCTAAACTCAGCTTAGGGTTTCGGTTAGTTTCCTCGTAACAGAATAACTAACCATTTTTTGTAAACACACTCACACACAAGGAGAAATCTTATGAGTAAAACACCTTTTGAAATCCGTTTAAGTCTCTTAGACATGGCAAAAGACTTGGTTACACAAGACTTTCATATTAAAAAAGATATGTTAATGGAACAATGGCATCGTAGTTCAGAAGACAATAAGTCGCTTCCTGTCCCAACATTGGGGGCATATCCAACAGAAGCAGATATTATTGCCAAAGCAAAATTACTCAATGCTTTTGTTTCTAACGAATAATCATTAAAGAGGTTTCGGTTGGTTTCCTCGTAACAGAATAACCAACCACATTTTTTTAATAACAAGGAGTTTTAATGGGAACAACAGTAACAATTGGTCAAACGCCAATTAATACGACATATATCGGTGTCACAGGTACAACTGGTGGTGCTGGTACAGGTGCTAAATTTGATGTAACAAAAACAAATGGTGTATATACTACAGTAATTGAGGCTGCAAACCTTGGCGCAGGTTATGCCGTTGGTGATACAGTTACTATTGCTGGTACATCATTGGGTGGAACAATTGCTAATCCTGATGTGGTCGTAGTAACATCAATTGCAACTGGCGGTAAAATTTCTACATTTAGTGCAGCTGGTACAGGTCAGATTGGTAATGGTCTAAACTATACTATCATTGACGTAACTGGTGTAACATCATATAGCATGGGCGATAAGAGTTCCAATTTTACCGTTGTTAATGACACAACAAACAAAAACATTTTAGTAACATCAACATTGATGACTGCTGTTTCTTATAAATTAGAAGGTGTTACCCGTGTTGCATATAC
>CAILDT010000305.1 GCA_903833025.1 uncultured Bacteroidota bacterium
CAATATAGAGGAACTAGTGCGATAATTACTATTATATAAAAAACTATCATTTGTGTTGCCCTAAGCTCAGTGTGGAAAATCTCTTCCACCATCTGATCCAAAAGTGATTCTAAGGACTCAAAACATACAAATAAGAGCTCGGATATTAGTTCAAAAAAAAGATGAACAAGGTGCTCTACTAAATCTATAACAACCTCAGGCAATATTATTACCATAACAATGCTAATAATACCTAAGCTGTAAGTTATATTTTTATAAGATATTGATTGCATTTGCATATAGTTTTTATAACTTTAAACATCTACTGGATTTTTTAAAGTTTTGGTCTTACACATTGGCATTTTAAACATCTACCCCGCAGATGATCCTCAATCCTGTCACCTCAATACAATCCAATCCACTTTTATGGTCTAAAGTGACAACTAGAATAAAACTCGGATTATATAGAAAGGCAACATCACCCTAATTTGATATAAAATATCAATGTGATTTATAGAGTTATGCGCTTGGCATTAAAGAAAGACGAGTATCGATTTCTGCTTTAACCAATGCATTGTAATGACGTGTTAATGTTGCATCGCTAGGTCGTGCAGTTAATCTGGCTTCCACGTCGTGCTGTAACTCAACCAGAAACTTATTATGAAGTGTTAAATCCTCATCGATACTTAGCACTAATTCATCTCTAACAATCTCAGAACGCATTCCAACTAATGTAATTACAGTAATAACTACAAGAAACAAAGTCACTTCTAACATTTCATACCTCACTATATATTTGTAGAACAAAAAAACTCACACTGTAAATAAACAATTTTTTCCCTCGCTAATGTCATGAAAGTAGATCAGCTTTAAAACGTTTGGGACTACTTTTAATATTTAACGCAATGATTACAAGTGTAAATAGTCCAGTTGATACTGTGTATTCCCCAGAAATGAATAGCACGATAGCGAATATAATTAACGCAGCGACACCACTATCTTTATGGTACGTTTTCATAATAAGATCTCTTATGTATTAATAATGAATATTCTTTTAAACGTTTAAACATCCCTCACCATGACTTAAGTCAGCTGCAACTAGATAGCACTTAACGGCTTCTTTATAGTCCTTTTCAACACCGTCACCTCTTAGATACATATCCCCAAGGTTATATAGAGCAATAATTAACCCTTGATCTGCTGCCATTTGATAGCACTTAACTGCTTCTTCATAATTCTGTATAACACCCTTACCATAGCGATATAGCTCACCAAGTTTATTTTGTGCATTTACATTTCCTTGTTTTGCATCAAATTGACAACGATGAAAAATATCTAGCATTTGTTGCTCGTTGTCATTTCTATTAAAATTCTCATATTCTGCTTCAATCATTGTGATACCTTTCTTTATTCTTACTTCATCAATTATCAGAAAGCACTGCTAGTAAAATAAATTGCAACCAATAATATGTAGTTATCTTTCATTTATTGAAATATTATGCATAATCCGTTCCAACTTAAGTAGATCTCAACTAAATTTCCTTATATTATTCATAATAAAATTTAACATATTGATAAATATCATTATTAATATAGCTGGATAGATGTATTGATTATTAAATTAATGCAATAAAGTCTCTTATATTGATAATATCAATAGACACATTAAAGCTGGATCTGGTTTTATAAACCTAACTCGGTGCAAATACACATTGCGGTAAAAGAAGTTCGCATTGATGCTTTTGAAATGGCGTGCGAACTGACACTGGAATTGGGCATTTTCTCAGGAAGTATCGTATTCAATGAAATGAGGAGTTCAACTGAACCGACTCGATTTCAAGAATTAACATCTTCTCATAATTTAAAACTCACCGATGAACCGAAGGCTTATTTCCAGTACCATGATCATTTAATGGGAGTCCATCATTTCGATTGATTTATTACCCCAACTAAAAGAATTACGACTCTATGGCATCTATGAGGTATGGGCTGTTATTAAAGCTGAAGCGCAACAAGGCAACAAGGCAACAAGTATTGCGTATGAAATCCTTTTCAGCCAACTCATCAATGCCAAAATAATAGACCTTCAAACACGTAGCCTAAAATACAAGTTACAAACGGACATGATTCTATACATCGAGACCTGGGTTAATGGTTAACTTTAAATGGGATGAAACATCGCTTGCTAAACAACAAATAGAACAACTTGCCACAGTAAAAACTTATGGATGATGCACATATTCTAATTCTAGTAGGTGGAACGGGAAGGGGGAAAACACATTTAGCAACAGCATTGGGTTTAGTGGCTATTCATCATGGAAAAGGCGTGAGTTTTACAATGCAGTTGATTTAGTGAGTTAGTAAATCTACTCGAATTCGAAAAACAGCAAGATAAAACAGGGAGGTTAGCAAAAAAACTAATTCAAATGGATGGCTGTTACCTGTATTAATTGGTCTATCTACCATTCCCAGAATCGGGTGGCGCCTTACTTTTTCATTTAACTAGTCAACTATAATAAAGAACTTCTCTGATTATTACGACTAACTTAAAGTTCAGTGAATGCGTGCAGGTGTTTGGTAATGCCAAAATGACAATGGCCTTATTGGATCGTAGTACTAATCATTGTGAAATCATCGAAAGAGGTAACAATTCTTATCGATTTAAGTACAGAAAATCAGACATAAAACCGAATAACATATAAACAAATGAAGCTCGTTACCAGTAGAAGGATTGAAAAAACAAACCATACTTAGGCTACACCCCTATTTCCAGATAAATAGCACTATTTTTAGTTAACCACGAGATGGTTTCTTTATCTTTAATCTTCTCTCTTACTATAATTTTTTGAAACAACTGACACGAAGTCGCACTCAACCATCCCGAGATCAACTGCAAATACATCATCAATTTTCCCATGGATATCAACCAGTTCACGTTCAGTTAGCTCATTTGCGACACTTTTTGGAACTTTACGGCAACTGATATCTGAACCCGCCACATCAATACTAATGTTATAGAAGCCCTTCTCCAATACATCATCAGATATTTCTGAAATCACGCCTCTGAATTTCAGAAACTTACCCTTGTATAACTGGTTAAATTCGCCTGGTTTGATCTCGTAATCTGAAATAATTTTTTCTATTTGAATATCTGATGCCAAGGTACAGGCTATAGAACTAGACAGTAATAGAATAAAGTAAAAAAAAGCTCGTTTTTTCATAATGATATTTTGTTTTGTTGTGTGTATTGATTTAATTAACTTGTCTAATTAGCCTATTCCAGTACCCATTATGAAAGTCACATGATTTCATTTGAATAAAAAGGTTTACAGCATTCCACATTCATTTTTCTTACCATCCTTCGAAAAATTCAAGTCCATCGTAGACAGTCAATTTCAAAGAGGAGTGACTGTGTCCGGTAACGCCCATAAAACAGTAAAGTCAATTCGTGAGTTAAACTAAGAATGTCTTATGGAATACATTGTCGATAATTATTTTATTGCGCTTTAAAGGCGCCACTTTGAAGAAATCCTTTGATGTAAGAGGCTGATAAAGTGAACGGAGCTGATGAGATCTGAGTCGGCCCATAGAGCCGCATAGTTATTCCTTTATCCTTATGTTGTTTCATGTATTCTGAAGTCAGCTCAATATCAAGTCCGTCATTAATTTCACAAAAAAGCTCACACTTAACGTGATTACGAACGGCACTTGCATGAAACACTTGTCCGGCGTCGTCAATAGCACGAATATAGATTCGCCAAGCACCTTCATAATGATCGGTCAGGGTCAAAAAATAACGGATCGATCCGTGTGCCGATTTTGTAGCATGTAGAGCCATTTCCTGAAATTCGGCGTTATTATTTTGTTTTGGACTATTGCTTATAGTAGGGCCTTGATAGTGAGACATTCCAGTTTTATTATCTTGCGTAACCTCAACCGCTTTACTGACGGCAGTTGAGTCATTTTGGTTAACACTCATAATCGAACAGCCTACTAGGAAAGTGTTTAGGAAGCCAATGACAATTACCACGTTTATTTTTGAGTAAATAGAAATCCTCATTGCCACCCCCCCCCGAGTGATTTATATAGATCGATCATTGCGAAGATTTGATTTTGCTTTGTTTCTATCAGTTCGCGCTTGGCATCTAATGCATCACGCTGTGTCGTTAATACATCTAGATAGTGAACACGTGCTGATTTGAAAAGCTGAATCGAAATATCAATAGACTTTACAATGTACTCAACCTGTTTTTGTTTGATATCAAAACTGCGATGCATGTTGTCCATGTTGGCAATCTGATTAGCTACTTCGACATACGCATTGATGATTTTTTTCTCGTACTCATACGCCGTTTCAATTTGCTTGAGATTAGCATTTTTGAACTGGGCCGTGATTGCTTTTTTATTGATTAACGGCGCCACTAACTCTCCAGCCACTAAGGCGGCTAAGGATGCAGGTGTATTGATCAGATATTTCATGGCGAACGCATCGAAGCCTACACCGGCTCTAATACCGAAAGTTGGCAAAAACTCTGCTCTTGCAACTTCAATGTTAAGTTGTGCTGCAGCAATTTCAAATTCTGCTTGTTTAATATCAGGCCTGTTCTCAAGTAACTGTGAAGGGATTCCTGTATTAAGCATTTTTGGATCGATTTGTAGGAACCCCGTGGATGACCTCTCAATGGGCTGGGGCGTTCGACCTAACAGAAAATTGAGCCTATTTTCGGCAACGGTAATTTCCTGTTTAATTACAGGCCGTTTACTTTGGTTTTTGGCAACCTCAGCTTCATACCGTTTAACAGCGAGAGAATTTGTTTTTGCGTAGAACTGAAGTACTCTAATCATCTCCAAGGCGTTTTCTTGGATCGCAATATTTTGTTCTAGATTCTCGAGCTGATTATCCAGTGCGATTAATTCATAATAGGCGTGAGCCACTTCAGCCACAAGATTAGTGATTAGAAAATTCTTGCCCTCAATTGTAGACATATACTCAAGGACAGCGACTTCAGTTGAATTACGTAACTTTCTCCATATATCGACTTCCCAGGTTGAAACGAGGCCAAATTGATAATCACCTACAAAGGTAGGAAAGGCTCCGCCCGCAATAGGCAGGTTCCCCTCAACAGCGCCACTCTGTGTATCTTGAGCAACTTTATAGCCCATGGCACCACCACCACCCTTAACAAAGGGCAGATAAGCACCTCGCCTAGCCTGAATTATATTTTCAGACGCGCTGATACGCTGCATTAAAATATTGATCTCCTTGTTATTGGCGACTGCAACATCAATCAATTTGACAAGGCTCTTATCTTCAAAGAAGTCCTTCCATTTTATATTGGCTGCATTCGTTTTACTGGTTTGATCGGATCTATATTGATCAGGGAGCGTCGTATCTTCCTTCTTGGTATTCATATCAGGAATACCGCAGGCATTAAGCAACATAACAAATATAGCCATTAATATAAGATGTAGACACTTACTCATGATCGTCATCTGCACCGTATTGGTATTTTTCGGATAAGGGGTTTCCGTCTTCGTTATCGATAAGCTTCTTTCCTTCAATCAGACTACCAAACAGGTAATACAATCCGGGGATAAGAACCACACCAATGATTGTTCCGAAAAGCATCCCACCCATAGAAGCAGTTCCGATAGTACGGCTACCCACAGCACCTGCTCCCGTTGCAATGACCAACGGAATCAAACCTGCAATAAAAGCAAATGAGGTCATCAAGATAGGCCTGAATCGCGCCTTAGCTCCCTGAATGGCTGCCTCTTTGACCGACATGCCTTGACTGTGTTTCTGGACAGCAAACTCAACGATCAATACCGCATTCTTGCCGAGCAACCCAATCAACATAACTAAGGCTATTTGCGAATACACATCATTGGCAAGACCCAATATCTTCAGCAAGAAAAATGAGCCAAATATACCCGCAGGTAACGACAACAAAACCGATAAGGGGAGCAGAAAACTTTCGTATTGACCCGCTAAAACAAGATAAACGAATACAATCACAACAATGAAAATAACGATTGCTTCATTTCCTCGGGCAGCCTCATCAAAAGACAAACCTTCCCATGCAATGTCATAACCACGCGGCAGAGTTTTTGCAGCTACCTCTTTAACCGCACTGATAGCATCACCACTTGTATAGCCTTTAGCTGGAACTGCTCTGATTACGGCTGAGTTATACATGTTATAACGTGTAATTTCGTTGGGGCCCTGAGTCTTTTTCATGGTCATGAAAGCGGAATAAGGGACCATTTCGCCCTCATCATTCTTAACGAAATAATTTAGAATATCGGTTGGGTAGCGCCTGAACTCCGGCGATGCCTGAGCATATACTTTGAAAAAATTGTTAAAGCGAATGAACCCTTGCTCATAAGTACTGCCGACCATGATGTCCAAATTTTCCATAGCCTTAGAGATCGACACATGTTTCTGCATCGCCAGCTTGTTATCAATGATAAGTTCATATTGGGGATAATTTGCTGCGTAGAAAGTAAAGAGTCCAGTTAACTCTTCGCGTTTTCGAAGCTCAGCCATGAAGCCTTGATTGATCTTGTCGAACGCCTGATAGTCGATTTTTTCAGATTTATCGAGTAAACGAAACGCCAATCCTGATGCTGCGCCGTAACCAGGAACAGCAGGCGGTTCAAAGAATTCGATAATGGCACCAAAGTTTTTGCTCTTCTCTTCAAGCTCTTTAATGACGTCATGAACAGAATGTTTACGATCTGCCCAATCCTTAAGATTGATGATACAAGTTCCGGCATTTGAACCTCGACCTTCTGTAAGCACTTCATAGCCCGCCAATGAGGAAACAGATTGGACACCTTCAATCTCCTTTGCCAGTTCCTCAAGTTCTCTTGCAACCTTATTAGTGGTTTCAATAGTTGAGCCTGGTGGGGTCTGAATAATGGCGTAAATCATTCCTTGATCTTCGCCAGGAATAAACCCTGCCGGCAAGGTCAGCGTGATGGAATAAATGCCGAATGAAAACCCAATCAATGCGAGTATCGTCACTATTCGCCGGGTCACAATGACATTTAATAAGTTGACGTATCGACCGGTTACTTTTTCGAAAAACCGGTTAAAGGCATCAAGAAAGATTGAAATAGGTGTTCTACGCTTTACTTGGCCGTGGGTGTTTTTGAGAATCATAGCGCACAGGACGGGGGCTAGTGATAATGCGACTAAAGCTGAAATAAGAATTGAGGAAGCCATTGTAATACCGAATTGCCGGTAGAACACACCAACAGGCCCACTCATGAAAGTAATGGGTATGAATACCGAGACCATGATGAGTGTAATGGCGATAATAGCGCCCCCTATTTCTCCTAGAACCTTCTTCGATGCGAGATACGGACTGAGATGCTCTTCCTCCATTTTGGCGTGCACGGCCTCAACCACAACGATGGCGTCGTCGACCACGATGCCGATAGCAAGGACCAAAGCGAATAAGGTAATAAGGTTGATCGACAAACCAAAAGCTTGCATGACTGCAAAAGTACCGATCAAAGAAACTGGAATTGAAAGGATTGGTATTAAGGTAGAGCGCCAGTCACCAAGAAAAATAAACGTAACTATGGCTACAAGGATGAAAGCTTCAAACAGGGTATGAAATACTTTATCAATAGAGGCATCTAAGAATCTTGAGACATCATAGTTTATTTCATAATCCATGCCTTCTGGGAAAGACGCCTTAAGCTCCTTCAATTTTTCCTTCACATCTTCGATCACCTTTTGAGCATTAGTACCGTAGTTCTGATTGAGTATGATGGAAGCAGAAGGAAGGTTGTCTTTGTCTGAATAGATATTGTAAAACTCACTATTCAAATCAACCTTAGCGATATCTTTCAGATGGAGGATTTCACCTTCTGAGTTCGCACGTATAATGATATCCTCATACTGCTCAGGCTTGTTATATCGACCCTGATAGGTTAATACATATTCTTTTGACTGTGCGGCAACTCCTGTACTCTGGCCTAAACGCCCCGGTCGACCGATGATACTCTGCTCACCAATCGCTTTCATCACCTCTTCCGTGGATACGTTATAGGCTCTCATTCTTTCGGGATTAAGCCATACTCTCATGGCGTATTGGCGACTGCCTAAAATCTTAGCTTGGGCAATACCATTAACGCGCTGAACCTCAGGAATCAGATTCACATAAGCATAGTTGAACAAGAACTTCTGATCGGCATTCTTATCCTTACTAAAGAGATTGATATACATCAACATGCTTGGTTGCACTCGCTGAACCCACACGCCTTCTAAAGTCACCAACTGCGGTAAGCGACTCATGGTGGTATCAAGTCGCGTTTTAACGTCGATCATGGCCTGAAGTGGATCAACACCCAGATTGAAAATGACCTGAATGGTCGCTTCGCCGGCACTGGTTGCATCAGAAAGCATATACTTCATGCCCGGCACACCGTTAATCGCTCGTTCAATGGTAATGATGGAGGACTGAACCAATACGTCCGCGCTGGATCCTGGGAATGATAAAGTGACCGTGACTCGGGGCGGAGCGATATCTGGAAATTGCGATACTGGTAATGAATTGATGGACAGCAAGCCCATGAAGACAATCAATAGCGATAGTGCTATGGCCATTACAGGTCTTTTGATGAAAATATTAAACATAAGTTTTAATCTAAAGAGCGTTATTCAGCATGTAACTGAAGATTCTTTCGAATCTGGTCAGTAGGGATCAGGTTGATTTCTACATGATCACCTGGATGTATTTTGCGTAACCCTTCGATTAATACCTTATCTCCATCATTCAAACCTTCTTTAATAAGAAAGAATTGTGGAATTTCAGCTTCAACTTTAATTAAACGTTGTTCGATTTTATTTTCATTGTTTATGACATAGACAAACATTTTGTCCATTATTTCAAAAGTTGCTTTCTGAGGAATAAGAAGTGCATTTTTATGAGGCATCTTCATAATAATAGTTCCAGTCTGGCCATGACGTAGAATTAAGTCTGGATTTGAGAATAAGGCTCTGAACTCTATATTGCCTTGAGTGTTATCAAAATCAGCTTCAATAGTTTCTATAATGCCATCCTGATCAAACATGACATTATTAGCCATTTTTAGACTGACTTTCGTATAGGATTCATCATCTCGCTTAATCATCTTGTAATCGAGATACTCAGCTTCAGGAACGTTAAAATATACCCACAATTTACTGATATCAGAAAGCGTTGTTAGTAGCTCGCCTTCATCGAGAAGGCTGCCGTTTCTAACCTTCAGATGATCCATGATGCCATCAAAGGGCGCATTGACATCTGTAAAACTTAAGCGTGTTTCCATCAATTTAACTTCGGCATTCGCTTTATCGAGTCTGGCTTTCGCCAACAGTAGTTCATTTTGTGAAACGATGTTTTGTTCGGCAAGGCCTTTTGTGTTGGAGTATTCAATTTTCATCGTGTTAGCTTCAGCCTGAGCCTTTAACAATTCAGCTTGATAAATATTAGGCATAATCTTGAACATAGGCTGGCCCTTATGGAGCATCTGTCCTTCATCCACAAAGATACTTTGCAGATAGCCTCGTTCTAATGCCCTTACTTCAATATGTCGGATGCCATGTATTTGACAAACATATTCTTTCTTAATATATACGTCTTCACGAAAGGGTGTGGTGGCTTCATATTTTGGGCTTTCTTCGTGACCTTCTTTATCTGAATGATCACAACCAACAAGCAAAATCGAAATTAGAAAAAGGAATGTATGAAATTTTGTTAGCATTTGTTAATTTAAAAAGAGTGAATTCAATAGCTATCAACACGATCCAGGCGGTAACTGAGTACGAGAGACCATATTTCGTAATATAGCTTCAAGTTCTTCTGAATTAGGAACCCATTCTATTTGATCCGATCTAGCTTCTAAAATTAAACTAAAGCATAATCTATGCCATAACTAGAAACTCAGAACCAGCAGGCGTAACTAATAGATCGCAAGATGCTCGAGGTGTCCAAAAGGTGTATAAAAACAATTCCTGTTCATTAGATGGTTTTTTTACCCCCTCCCCATCGCGGAAATCTTGGATGTGACGAGTTGCAGTTTGAAATAATATAAGTACCGGAGCTTTCTTTAAAGTCAGTGACTTATAGTCCTTGCCTCTCCAATCCATCATGCTGATAGACGTTCTATTATTGAAGCTTTTTAATGTAACTCTTTAATGATTTTTTATAATTTCACAATCTACGCAAATCCACTTATCACAATAATCAATTTATTTTGGACACTACTATTTTAGAACATAAGAAAACTCTTTTGATGGCAGGTGATTCAGTTACAGAATCCGGTCGTGATCGCGCAATTGGTATTGGCGCCGACTCTTTAGGATATGGCTATGTATCTTGTTTGGCTCAATTACTAATAAAACATAATAAAGAAAATGAAATAACATTGATAAACATGGGTATTAGCGGAAATACCATCAAAGATTTAAGAAGTCGTTGGAAAAATGATGTACTTGATTTGAATCCGGATTGGATATCAATAATGATAGGTATTAATGATGTATGGCGTCAATTTGATTCACCCGGATTGTCTTCGATATCAACCTTAGATGAGTATGAAAAGTGTTTGAATAATCTGATTTTATTAACTAAAGTTTCGGAGTTCAAAAATAGAGGCAAAATACTGATAAATATATAAAAAAGCGCCCTACAGGAGTATAATTACGTTTAGTTGAAGACCCCATCAAACTCAAGTAGGACGCATAATGAATCGTGACACAAAAATGGCAGAACTACCAGCGCTCACTCTGGATTTTCTGAATGCAAAGGGACTATTAATCGATAATGTCTTCGCTA
>CAILDT010000306.1 GCA_903833025.1 uncultured Bacteroidota bacterium
TGTCCTTGTCCAACGGTTCCCACCTGTCCAGAGTTAGAAGCTATTTGACAATCATAAGTCTGATTCGTTGTTGAATTACTTATAAACGAAAGCTGAGAATAATTAGTAGTTCCCTTTAGTGTTAAATTGTTATTATTATTTGTGATCACTGTAGGACCATATAAATTGGACGGCGTTGAACTGGTAGATGTACCAACCTGAAAAGTTTGACCTGCTATATTATTTGTGTTTACAGCCAGACCATAGCGTATAGTACACGCTCCCGTTATAGTTGCTGATGATGATATAGTTAACATATTTACACCTCCAGCATAAATATTTATTCCTCCACAGGTAGCAGATCCAATTGTGATTGCTCCTGTGGTATTCGTTCCGATTGTCAAAGCAGCCGTCCCGCTTCTTGTACTAATATTGTTTGAGGCAAGTCCAGCCTGAAAAGTTGCTAGAGCGAGAAAACTGGCTAGACCTTGCACATTTAATTTGCCATTGACCATAAGTAGAGCTGTGTTTGCCATCCAATTTCCTATAGCAACAGCGCCAGTATTATCAGGGCCAATTAGTTGTAAACCATAATTTGGGTCTGCATTTATTTGATAATCATTAACTGAACTAGAAGTACCTGTACCAAAATTTAAATTGCTGCTATTCCATATATTCATACCAGTATTTGCATTTATTGCAGTAGTGAATGTACTGGATGCTGAACCTGAACCAGAACCCGTAAAGATAGAACCATTTAAATATATATTGCTTGGAGCTATAGCACTACCAACATATAAATTACCTCCTAAGCTTAAGTCTCGTTGGAAAGATGCACTAGCAAATTCAGATAAACCTTGGTAAGATAGATCACGAACACATAATGCACCATAAACAGTAGTTGATTTAAATTTATTAAAAGCCATATTATAATAACTATAGATTTATTTTTTATTTTTCGAAGATTTTGTTTAATTATCCAAATAGTTGATCTATTACAGCATCAATTTGCATGGCTTGACCTGTTTGACTACTTAGAACGAGTCTTGTTGTATTGTTTCCAATATTTATGGCACCATTTATAAGCGTTGTGCCAATATTAATATTCCTTCCCTCAATTACAGTTGTTGATGAAAGATTTCCTAAGTACACATAACCAAATGTGGCATTAACTCCAATTCGAATGTCTCCACCTTCTAAGACCAGTAGTGATTGGGCATTACCAATATTAGTTTGGGCGGCTACATTCGTACCAACAATTATACCATTGAGTGTTGTTCCTATATTGATAATAGGTGCATTCATCACGTTATTTGAATTGTTCCCGATATTAATAGCGCCTCCATCTATATTATTTGTGGCTGTAGTTAAATCTCCAATTTTGAAAGTTTGTGCAAACATGTTAACTGGTGATGATTTATTACCAATATTTACTTGGGCTGCTGCTGTTGTTGTTGGTACTCCCATTACTACAACTGGTATTAGTGTTCCTATGTTTATCATGGGTACATTCATTACGTTATTTGAAGCATTGCCTATATTAATTGAACCTCCATCTATATTATTTGTTGCAGTATCTTTATTTCCGCATGTTAAAACATCTCCTAACATTTTAATTTTAGATATTCCACTTCCAATATTAATTTCTGTATTAGAGTTTGTGGTATCGCTACCTACATTAATTTTATAGCCCAATAAAGTCGTAGTCGAATGAGTATTGGCTAGATTCAATTCATTAGCGGCTCCTGAGTCAATCTCTCCTGTCGCAATATTGACAGTATTACCAGTCCCAAGAGGACCCTCATAAATACCAATATTCATTGTTGAACCTCCCTCATTGGAAAGGAACTCATAATTATTTGTACAAACATTAGTCTCACATAGAACTTTATCTGCAAAATTGACATATGGAACAGACATACTACCATCACCTAATGTTATAGAATTTGGTTGTATATCTACATGCGTATTAAAACCCATATCAAGGATTTGAAATCGACTAGCTATTTCAAGTACACTAGAATTATTCTTAACATTCTCTAATATTGCTTGTAAAGTTTCAATTGAAGTGCCGTGTTCACCGACTGTGGTATTTGTTGCTGCAAGATCACTCGTAATAGTAGATACCTGCCCTTGAAGTGTTCCTATTTGTCCCTCGATGGTTATAACAGCCGCCGCACCTGCTATAAAATCCACTAGCGCAGCCGCATCAGCAATAAAAGAAGCCATACCTGCGTCTCCGGAGTCTCCTTTGTCTCCTTTAACCGAGTTGCCTGGGTTGCCTTGAGGACCTTGGGGAATCGAAAAATTTAAAA
>CAILDT010000307.1 GCA_903833025.1 uncultured Bacteroidota bacterium
AAATTACACCAAATGGCCTACTTGCGAAAAACCCAGGGAAATGCGAATGGAATGATAACGGCTTTACCGCAATGGTAAGCACCGCAATGGTAAGCACCGCAATGATAAGCACCGCAATGGTAAGCACCGCAATGATAAGCACCGCAATGATGTATAAAGAATGTTTCTAAAGAGATAAAATAATACAATACTATAGTATATGGATGTCTTACACTATTATGAACTTAAGGAAAAATATAAAGAAAAAATGGACCAGCGAAAAAAGAATATAAAGAAAAAAAAGGATATCACCTTAAAAACAAAACGAGGATTAATTAAAAAACTTATCGGAAAATGTGTCAATTGCAATAAACCCGGTGGCACGATTTTCGAAGAACGAAATGGCACTTTAAAAGCGGTCTGCGGGGCTGAAACGCCATGCGATTTGAATATTAATATAAAACGCAAGGTCTACGATAATGTACGCGACTTAGACCACAAAAATGATAAAACACTTGAAAATCTGAAAATGCGCATCATTATGACCAAGCTCGACTATTTATTTGGGTTAAATAGTTCCAAGGATGATACCGTCGATAAATTTAATACATTGAAAAATGAAATGGCGCATATTACGGAAGTCCAGCTGGTGACTCAGAAAAAGTATGGCGATATCATCAATGGGGTTCATCGCGAGCCACTCTTAAATGACGCTAATTTAGATTTGATTAATGAAATTGACGAGCTAAAGAAAATCTATCAAGACTATTTGGCTGACCCGTTGCCAGTCTATTTAACTGCCATGATAGAAAAATATCTGACGACCATCAAACCGCTTACCGAAAAAATCCGCAACATGAATTATGCCTATTATGCGATAGAAGCAAATTTCGAAATGACCGAAAGTATAGAGGAGGCAGGCACTGAAGCGGGTATTTTACCCAATATATCCTCCGACGAGGATATCTCGCGCGAGAAGAAAGCTATTTATACATTAGTGGCCCGGCCGTATCGCTTAGAAGAGTTAGAACAAGAACGCAAATAAGGAGAGAAGGATAAAAGGATAAAAGGAGAGAAGGAGAGAAGGAGAGAACGAGAGAATGAAAAAATAGAAGATAAAAAATATATACCTTTAATGTATATGTTTTTCAAATATATTTCATTTAAAGTGTTTTTAGTGAGTTTATCCGTGGGTCTATTGTTCGCTTATCTCTCGGCCCCCACGCCCACCATTATCCACGTCTATCCCACCCCGGATAATGCGGGCGAGATGGAATATATTGACAAGGCCAATAATTGTTTTAAATTTGATGCGACGGAGGTAAAATGCCCGTCGGACCGTGGTTTAATTAAAGATATTCCAATACAGAAATAAATAGCTATACTATATAAAGAATGAAAGGAAAAAGAGGGATGATGAAATTACTCCATACCCAAAATGGGCGATATGCCATTTCATTTATTCTGGGTATGGGTCTGGCTAGTTTATTTAGAAAAATATGTAAAGACCGCAATTGTTTAATCTTTCAGGCGGCGCCTTTAAGCGAGGTTACTAAAAATACCTATGCCTATGGAGATAAATGTTATACGTTTAAAGAAAAATTAACCAAATGTAATCCCGACAATAAAGAGAAAATACCTTTTTAGTCAGGAAAATGCGTCTATACTATTAATTATATAATGCGATTAATAGTATAATGAATATCGGTACTACCAGTATTGATTCACTGCCAGTGTCGCCGCAAACGAACGAAAATATTCGGCTGGATACCTATGAGCAAAATGTTAAAATTCCAAATCCCACCCAAGCTTTACAGCACGAGCGCGATAATGACCCGGCAACCATGCAGAAAAATCTAAATCAGTTCGTGACCGGTATTCAACAAGCCAGCGCGGCTGGCATGACGGGCTTGCCGTCTCGCGATATTCCCCAGAACCAACAACATTTGTCACAGGACGTGCATGTTCAGCCCAATTATATTCCGCCACCCAACCAGCTCGACTATATTCGCGCCGAGCAAACAAATGAAGAGATTATTCGCGCGCAGGCCCAAAAACAAGAGAAGAAAAATTCGTTGGATATATTTTACGATGAATTACAAACGCCAGCTTTAATTGGCATTCTCTTTTTCTTATTTCAGTTGCCGGTCTTTCAAAAACAACTCTGTAATATATTGCCATCGCTTTTTAATA
>CAILDT010000308.1 GCA_903833025.1 uncultured Bacteroidota bacterium
CAAACAAACCTTGTCCCCAATCCGAGTTTTGAGTTGTATGATACTTGCCCAACTAACGCAAGCCAAATTTCTTATGCTTTGCCTTGGAGATACCCAACAACCGGAACTTCTGATTACTATAATTCTTGTTCTCCTGCTTCTTCATTTAGTTTTAGTGTACCTACAAATTGGGCTGGACATCAACAAGCAAGAACTGGTAATGGTTATGCAGGTTTTGCTTTACGAGATGGAGGATATGTTGAATATGTTCAAGTTCAATTAACAGATTCTTTAATAGCTGGGAAAAAATATTGCATAAGTTTTTATATTAGCCTTGCTGATACATTTGCTTATTCCATCAGTTCTGTTGGTATGTATGTATCAAATATAGCACCTATGGATACTAATTTTACTTATCTACATTATACACCTCAGATTGAAAATCCTCAAACAACATTTTTTAATGACACCACTTGGACAGAAATATCTGGTAATTATATAGCATTAGGAGGAGAAAAGTATATTACAATTGGAAACTTTGGTGCTAATCCTTATCCTGATTCTTTACTCGTAAATAGCGATACTGTTCATAAACATAATGGAGGACTGTGTTGTTGGTATGTCAATTCAATTGGGGATACAACTTATTATAATCCACAAGCTACATATTTATATATTGATGATGTTTCAATAATTTATTGCGATGAGGATGCAGGAATAAATCAAATTGATAATGATTTTAGTATAACGCTTTATCCTAATCCACTTGAACTAGGAGAAACATTTATTATTCAGTGTCCGTTTCAAAATGAGGTTGACCATATTCCTATCTTAAAAATAGTTGATATTGTTGGGAGAGAAGTAGTTTTCAATTATAATTTAACGAAAACAATAAATAAATATACATTTCAAGTACAATTAAAAGACACATCAGAAGGAATATATTTTATTACCATAAATTTTAATAATAAACAATATACAAAAAAACTAATAATAATAAATTAAAAAACAAAAGCAATGAAAAAAAATATACTATCGATAGTTATCGTTTTAATAATGGTATTATCAAATTTTATGAGTAAAGCTCAAATTACTTTTGGGAGTAATAATCTAGGTGCTGCTGGCGATTTTTGCGGATGGTCTAATCTTGGGAATCTTTTTCCATTAAGAATAGAACATCAGGGAGGTGGAATAACACAATCCATTGACTTTTCAACAGGTAATCCGGTACCATTACTAAATATGCGAATTTGGAATAGTAGTGCGTTTAATCACGGAAGAATTGATATGTTACAGACAAGTGTTGTTAATAATGACGAAGTATTACTTATTGATGGTCCTATTCATTCGAATGCACCAATTATTGTTGGAGGTGCACTTCCTTACAACACTATATTATACGGTTATACCCCCTCTCAAGGAAACCCAGGTTTAACACCAACTACAGATGGCTTTAGAATGAAATATGCATTTAATTTTAAAGGTTCGCCTTCTAATGATTCTTGGGTGTTTGAAAAAACAGATGGAAATTCTCCAGTGCCTGATGGGTGTATTTCATTTACAAATACGGGGAATACTAATAACGAGGTGTTGTCAATGAGAATAGAAGGAAATGGAAATGTTGGAGTAGGGTCTACCTTTGGTTCTGGCGGACCGCTTTTGCCACCACCAGTTGCTAGGCGTTTTGAAGTTCTTGAAAATGCAAATACCGACCCATTGGTACGTTATTCATTTCAGCAGGTAAATTTAGCTGCCGCACCACCACAACCTGGGATTTATACAGATTTTACCGCAACAGGGCTTGGTGATTATATAATAGAACCATTTGACAATACACAAGTTCCAACACCAAGTAAAAATTTACAAGAACGGTTTACTGGCTTTCATACGCCTACACCGCAAAACACAGTTGAGATAAATTCACAATATACTGCTGCCACTACCCCAAATGGTGGACCTATTGCACCTGGTTTTGGATCACCAACTGGCTGGGCTGGTTTGCGATTTACAAAATTAACATCTTCCTCCATTCCTGGAAGCTAATGCTGGACCTGGAGTTCTTAGTGTAACAAAAAATGGTGATGTAATTTATGTTCCTCAAAGTGCTGTTGGAAATATTTGTGGTAATTATAGCAGTCCATTAACAAATGATTGGGAAATACCAATGAATGGTAATAATTATAGATTCACAAACCAAACTTCGGCAGGACCAACATACGACTTAACACCGAATAAAAATTGTGTTGGAATAGGAACAACTGGCTGTACCCCTTTAGCAGCAACATTGCAAATAGAGAAATTAAATACCTCTCCTTTAGAATCAGACCCAACAGGTATTTTACTTAAACAAGTAACAGATAGTGATCCTGGAAATCCAATTGCGAAGGGAATAGATGTAGAATTGATTGGTAATAATCAAGAAAATTATGGTATAAAAATAGATGTTTCGAATGCACGAAGAAATTTTGGAGTATATGCTTCTGCAATGAATCCAACTCCACCTGCCGGAGCTAATTATGCAATTTACGGGGAGGCATCAAATGGAGCTGCGGGTAGTGTTGCAGTGTCAGGCAATGCCTATTCTTCAATAGGAACTAATCAAGCTGGTTTTTTTAACGCCTCTGGAACAGCGGCAGGTGGTAATTATGGTGTTTCTGGTGTAGCCTCGGGTTCTTCTGGTCCAAATGTTGGAGTTTATGGGCAAGCTCCTATTGCGCCTGGCAACTGGGCAGGGCTATTTACAGGTGATGTAAATATTAATGGTTCAGCATTTTATTTTGGAGTAACTCCTATTCTTTCAGACCAACAATTTAAAACAGGTATTGATAGTATCACCAATGGTCTTTCTATTATCAAGCAATTAAAGCCCAAAAAATACTTTATGGATACAACCAATATTTACGGAATGAATTTTTCAAACAAACAACAATTAGGATTTCTTGCTCAAGACGTCGAGCAGATAATGCCACAATTGGTATTTCAATCAAACAAAGGTGCAGATTTGGATACAGCAGGAAATATTATTCATCCTTCTGTTACATACAAAGCATTAAACTATATAGAGTTTATCCCACTTTTGACACGCGGCATCCAAGAACAAAGCAAAACGATAGATTCCCTAAAAACAAAAACAACAAAACAGGATTCTATCAACGCGTATTTGCAAAGTGAAATAAACACCTTAACCAATATGATTAACTCTTGTTGCAACGCAAATAATAACCACGCACCAATAGAAAACAACAACGGGAATGGAAATAACAATGATAAAAGTAAAACTACTTTTATAGATGTAACGTTGCAAGACGGGCAGAGTGTTGTTTTGAGCCAGAACGACCCGAACCCTTACAGCGAACAAACTATTATTGGTTATTTTTTACCTGATAATGTAGGCAAAGCACAAATGTTGTTTTACAACGCTGGTGGCAAATTAATACAAAGTGTAGAACTTACTCAGCGTGGACAAGGGCAGTTGAATGTATTTGCACAGGATTTAACTAATGGGTTATATACTTATACTTTGGTAGTAGATGGAAAAATAGCTGCTACTAAAAAGATGGTGAAACAATAGAGGGAATTAGGAGTTATAAATTATAAAACAAAAAAAACCCGCTCCTCTTTAGGAGCGGGTTTTTTATTACGAAGCCACTAGTAAACAAATTACCTATTTAGGCATAATAGGATTAGAAACCGCCCAAACCGACCAGCCGTTTTTTGTCCACGTACGCGAACGGAGAATTACTGATTTGTTGGAAGCTAAATCATTAACTATAATGGTTGAAGGATGCGAAGGGTCTAAAGGAAGGTAGCTAACACCGCCGTCCATCGAAACTTCAACAAAATAAGTAACCATTAATTTTTTCGTACCATCCTTTGGAACCTTACATTTTACAATTATCTGCCCCGCCGCTTTACCAATTTTCACTTCAATATCCTGCGCATCGTGAGTTCCTCTACCAACAATTTCCATAAAACACGCCGTGGCGATAGCTACCGCCTGGCGTTGGTTCAGCAACATCAATTTATTTACGTATGCAAGTGCAAGGATAAGGGTAATTTTAATGTCGTTCATTGCTGTTTGCCAATCGCCTTCTGCTCCGGGAATTCCATTACCTACATCGGTAATGGCAGCATCCAATGCCCCGTTTTGTGTGTCCCAAGTTGCAGCCATATCAAATGCAGTAGTAAAAAAGCCAGAAGCGTTGCCGTGTATCGCTGTGTACATATCCTGCGATTTACGCAAATATGCCAATTCTGCCTCCGGCATTGCCAACTTTGCCTTTATCAGTTTTGTACGCACCACTGTTATCATCATAATCGTTTTTATTCTCCCTGCTTTCATTTCCATTATAGTATTAATAAAATGTTTTGCTTGGGCAGTAGTTTTAATTTTACCTGCTTCTTTTTGTTTTTTGCGAATCATCGTGCGTTCTTTTGCAGTCAGATTTAAGTGCGTTAATCCATTTAATTTGTCATTAAACCAATCCATATAATAGAATGATTTTGCCTTTTCGGACTTTTTGAGTTGTTTTTTAGCTGTTTTCATAGTTTAATTGTTTTTAATTGTTTTTTGATTGATTGGTACTTGTAAATACTTCATTTTTAATTCCTTGTTTCTCCATATTGTATTGTTTTAGATTGTTTATTATTCATTTTTCTGTCGGTGTTTTATTATTTTAATCCGTTTTGATGCAAACGCAACCCGGTTTGCATCCAACGCAACTCCGTTTGCATCCAACGCAACTCCGTTTGCATCCAACGCAACTCCGTTTGCATCCAACGCAACTCCGTTTGCATCCAACGCAACTGCGGTTACATCCAACGCAACTCCGTTTGCATCCAACCCAACTCGGTTTGCATCCAACGCAACTCCGTTTGCATCCAACGCAACTCGGTTTGCATCAAACGCAACTCGGTTTACATCCAACGCAACTGCGTTTGCATCCAAACCAACTGCGTTTGCATCAAACACAATTTATTACCTTATTATAGTAACCAAATTGTACTTGTTTGCTATTGCTGTTTCCGATAAATAAAGAACGAGTGATTTAAAACTTCTCTTTTTTCGTTTTAAATAAAACAAAGATACTTTGAAAAGAGGGGGTAGAGGGGTATAATTTATTTTTTAAGTTATCAACCTGTTTTTTCAGGTAACAACAACTCAATTGTTCGGATAGTTTTTATGAAGAATATCGTATATTTTTAACCGCTTGACAGGAGATTTATTTTTTAAATCACGTCTTATATAAACAAAGCAGGCAACGTGGGTGGGGTCGTAAAGCTTAGAAGCGATTAACGATTTTAAAATGGCTTTAATTTCAGTATCTGCAAAATCAGGAGTAAGTGTATCAGTCATTTTCTTAACTCCGCCCTGCACCGCCTTCAGTTGAATGTATGCACCCCGCAAATCATCGTCTTTATGTATGCTTTTTTGTATGCTTGTTAAATTACCAATGGTGCGGTTCAATTGGTTAATCAGCGGTTTTTTGTTTTCCTTATTCCTCATTAATAATAAAATTATTATTTCGGCAGGGGGTATATTAAGCTATGTTAATAACTCATACCTGCCTTAAGGGATAAGGTTTACAAAGAAGAATAATCTACTTTTTCCTTTCTATTTATTTTCAAAGATAATTCTAAAATTTGGAATAATAGAGGTATTTGAGAAAAAGAATGAAATAGTAACACAAAAAAAAGAATATTGTTTGGTATGCTGTTTTTTGTTTACTTTCGTTGAGTTAAATAATGATGGAAGAAAAAAAGGAATGAAAATTAAGAAAGGCGAGACGCCTTGTTAAATGCGACGTAGCGAGACGCTACGCCGAACGGGGGACGCTACGCCGAACGGGGGCAGCTTTTTTTGGAATAGGCTCAAATTCCAGAGAATATATTCAAGTTCAATTGGATAGTATATTAAAACCTCAACACAAATACTGTGTAAATTTTTATGTTAGCTTGGCAGATGTTTATGCCTTGGGTACAAATAATATCGGCATGTATTTCTTAAATACTCATACATATATTTCTACTACCAATCGTTTAAATTTTATTCCTCAAATTTTATATTCTACTATAGTGAGTGATACAGCAAACTGGACTTTAATTTCCGGGATGTATATAGCTACAGGAGGTGAACAGTATATTATTATTGGAAATTTTAATACCAATGCTACCACCGACACATTGCCATTAAATGGTAGTAATATATCATATTATTATATAGATGATGTAAGTGTAATGGATTGTACGGGGGTGGGGGTGGAGGATGTAACAGCAGCAAATGAAATAAATATATACCCCAACCCTTTCTCCTCCCAAACAACCATTACTTTTTCAGAAGATGAATGGCACTCCATAAAAATAGTAAATGTTTTAGGTTGTGAGATTCTGAAACAAGTTCAGAATGACAAAAGCGCGACAATAGATATGAGTGGCTACGCCAAAGGAATTTACTTTGTGCAAGTGCAAACAGATGGTTCGACAGGCTCACCACAGGGGAAAATTATAAGAAAAAAGATTATAAAACAATAAACAACGCCTTACCCCAACACCCCAAAAGCATAACCTTCTTCTTTAGCAAACTTAATAAATCGTGGCAAGGCATATTCCAGCTTTTCTCTGGCTTTTATACTGTCGTGAAACAAAACGATAGAACCATTGCGTACATTGTCGCATACGTTTTTTACACATTGCAGCTTGCCTGTTTTTAAATCGTAATCGCCGCTTAGTACGTCCCACATTATAATTGAGTATTGCTGATTGATAATTGCCGATTGATTTCGTTTTAATTTGCCATAAGGCGGACGAAACAGTTTGGAATTTACTAACTCGCTGCATTGTTTTACATTGGCTACGTATTTATTAGTGTCAGTATCCCAGCCGTTTAAATGGTTATGGGTATGGTTGCCTACGTTATGCCCATCGTCCAATACCATCTTATATACATCAGGGTTATTGACTACATTTGCTCCTACACAAAAGAAAGTAGCTTTAATGTTTTCTTCTTTTAGCGTCCGAAGCACAAAAGGAGTAACTACCGGAATAGGACCATCATCAAAGGTTAAATATATTTTTTTCTCCGAAGCATCCATCCTCCAGATAGCTTTCGGGAAAAGCTTTTTTATTATATATGGAGGACGAACGAGATACAAAAGAATTATGAATTATGAGTTGTGAATTATGAGTTATGAATGTTAAATCATAATTCATAACTCATAATTAAGTTACCGTTGATTATCATTTGGCAAATGGAACTCTTGGTCAAGGTTATTATACCTTGCCTCAAATTGTTTTGCCAACGCATCTTGTTTAAAGTTTTTTGTAAAGTACACCAATCGTCTTAATATATCAGCAGCTTGGTCGGGGTCGTTTCCAAACTGCCCCATATCCCTTGCCGGGAACGAATAAAAATATTTGATATTGCTTTCGTAATTATCAAACATTTTCATTGCCAGTTTGTTTCCTTTATCCATTGCACCAGCTTGGTAATACGCCATAGTAATTGCATACATAGTAACATCATACGGCACGTTTTCCTGCGGAGTTACTTCCATACATTTGTCAAGCAACTTTATTGCTTTGTCTTTTTTATCTTCATCAATAAGCGCGTTAGCCAATGAGCCGCAACGTTGGCGGATGTTTAAAGCACAAGAACGAACAAACACATCGTCCAAGAAAATACCGTGAAGCTCCATACCTCCCCATTTAAAGTCTTTCATAATGTGGTTATACATCACCTCGGTATTAATTCTGGTTTCCTGTTGTTGCTCCTGTTGGTTTTGTTTCACAGGCACTAAACGGTACGCCAATCCTTCCAACTGAAGATAAGGAGCAAGGTTCAAATACGATTTTGCAGGCGCAGTAGCAGCAAAATAGATAGGACGTTTCCAATCGTTATGTGCCAATAAATCAAGCACCATCAAATCATTTTTCTGAACATAATTGCCAGGCATTGTCCAGTCGATACTTTTAACAATACGGTTAGCGAGTTCTTTAGGCACTGTTCCATTATTCACCACAGTAGCACTATCCACAGGCACACTCATATTTTTAGTAGGGAAATAGTTATACAACACACCACCACCCATTTCTTGTTTATTGCTGATGTCGTCGCTTTTCGCAAAGTCCACCATTTCTTTCACATTAATAAATCCTTTAATCCCTCTATCCTTAAAAAGTATCGCATCGCGAGTACCTTGTTTGTATTGGTCTTTGGTTAATGAAAACGGCACTGGTTCGGAGAGATATGCTTTATGAACCAACTGGTCGATATACCAATCGGTGTTTAATAATTCCAAACAAATAACCCTCACATCTGTTCTTATGCCTTCTACCTCTTGGGCATACCAAAGCGGGAAAGTATCGTTATCGCCATTGGTAAATAGTATGGCATTAGGGGCACAGGAATTTAAATAATCAGCAGCAAAATCTCTTGCAATGGTACGGCGGCTTCTATCGTGGTCGTTCCATTCTGCTTTTGCCATCACCACTGGCACAGCAACCAAACAAACAGTAGTAGCTATTACGGCACCTATTGTTGCTGTCATTTTCTTTTCAAGGAAATCATAAATGGCAAGCACTCCCAAGCCAATCCAAAATGCAAACGCGTAAAACGAACCTGCGTAGGCATAATCTCGTTCGCGTGGCTCGTAAGGCTTTTGATTTAGGTAGATAACAATGGCAATACCCGTGAAGAAGAATAATAAACCAACGACCATTGCATTTCTCTTATCTTTTATCATCTGATATATGAAGCCAATAAAACCAAGCAATAAAGGCAAACCGTACATTGCATTGTGTCCTTTATTATTATCCGAACCATCGGGCAAGCCAGTCTGCGGACCTAATCGCGCCTTATCCAACCCTTCAATACCGGTAATCCAGTTACCTTCGTTACTGCTGCCGTGCCCTTGTATTTCATTTTGTCGCCCTACAAAGTTCCAAAGGAAATAACGGGTGTACATCCATCCAGTTTGATAAGCAAAGAAGAAATATAAATTTTGTCCGAAGGTAGGTTTCTCAATAGATTCCATTTCACCTGTCTGCGGATTTTGAGCATTTATATGCGAGTAATTATGTGGGTTTGTCCATTTGCGATAACCTGTTACGTGGTTCTGCTGACTGCTCCACATACGCGGGAAGAGGGTACAAAACTTACTGTCGTAATTAGGAATAGCATTTTTTCTATCGTCAATAATCACGTATTTCCCTTTCTTCATATCTTGCGAATACACAGGGTTTCCATCCGAATATGGTTTTTTAACATCCTGCGGAGCAGAAAAATATTGTCCGTAAACAATGGGCCAAGTACCATATTGCTCACGATTAAGATAAGATAAAAGGTTTACGGCATTCTCCGGATTGTTTTCATCCATAGGAGTATTTGCCTGCGAACGGATTACCAACACAAGGAAAGATGAATAGCCAATTACAATAACAGTAAAACAAAGTACAATGGTGTTTAATAACGCATTGAATTTGGTTGGCAAATACATAAACAAACAGATGATGTAAATGAAACTGGAGAAAAACGTCATCCCTAATGAATCGGCTACCATACCTATAATAAGGCAGATTACATAAACTAAACTTGCAATAATAAATTGAGTAGTATTAAGTACCGGCTTAATTTTTTTGCTGGTGTAACGTAATCCTAAAACAATACTTGCAACTACAAACACAGCATACATAATAGTACCACTGTTGAAAGGCATATTGAATTTGTTAACAGCAGTAATCTCGAACCAAGCTGCTAACTTCACAATAAGCGGAATTACCCCACCTTGTATTCCACCCAATATTACTATCGCAATGGCAGAGGTGATTAATATTCCTTTGGTGGTTACTGCTTGGTGTTTCTTGAAATAATAAACAAACACCACAGCAGGGATAACCAATAAGTTTAATAGATGGACACCAACAGCAAGACCAATTAAATAAGCAATTAATATAATCCAACGGTGCGAATGAGGGTCGTCTGCTTCGCGTTCCCAACGGGTAATAGCCCAAAAAGAAATAGCAGTAAAGAAACTCGACATAGCATATACCTCACCTTCAACAGCAGAAAACCAAAATGAATCAGAAAAAGTATAAGCCAATGCACCAACAGCACCTGCACCAAATATAGCGTACATTCTGCCAGTAGTTAATTCCCCGGACTTTTCATATATCTTACGAGCTAAAGCAGTGATAGCCCAAAACAAAAATAAGATAGTAAACGAACTGCACAATGCCGACATACTGTTAACCATTGCGCCTACCTTACTGGTATCGCCACCGGCAAACAAACTAAATACTCTACCTATTAAAAGAAATAAAGGTGCGCCGGGTGGATGTCCAACTTCTAACTTAAAAGCACAGGCAATATACTCTCCGCAGTCCCAGAATGATGCAGTGGCTTCTATAGTACTTAAATATACAAAGGAGGCAATTAGAAATACTACCCAGCCAATAATGTTGTTTAACCGTTGATAATTTGATGTGTTATTCATTAGATGTTTGTTTAAAGTATATACTGCTTTATAAGATGGGCGAAGATAGAAAAATAAATTACTACGCAATCGTTAAAAAAATAGAAGATTAATAAATAAGTGTTGTTGATAAACAATATTTATTATTTTTGCAGCCCCAATCGAGAAATTGATTGGAGATTGTCCGATGGTGTAATTGGCAACACGTCTGGTTTTGGTCCAGAAGAGTTCAGGTTCGAGACCTGATCGGACAACTTTAATAACCTTGTAAACATCCACTCTACTAACAAGGAGTTTGTTTTTGCCCTTTAAAAGAAACTAAATAAACAAACAATAGTTTATTATGAAAAGTGTGATGTTTAAATTCCTTCTTATAATAGCATTGATTTCCATCTACTCTAAAGTTTCCGCTCAATATTATCCCTTAAATGATACCATAGAATGTATGCAGGCAATTGGCTTGGCTACTGAAAATGGGGTGCCGCTTGATGGTGCTATTATTACTATTTATCAGGGAAATGAAATAATAGAATGGGATGAGATAACAAACAACCCAAAACACGACCACCATTTTAACATTAATCTTTTAGGCAATAACTATTATACAATTCAAGTTTCGAAGCCAGGTTATGTTACCCGTTCAATAGGTATTAATACAAAAGTGCCGGACGATTTGGTGATAAGCTACGACAATCCGAAAACCAAGATGCAGTTTGAAGTAGAGGTTTTTAAAACAAAGAAAACAAATGATGATGATTTACTCGATTACCCTATCGCATTAATAAAGTATAACAATGAAAAACGCAAGTTTGAGTTTGATACTGAATATACCCGCAAGATAAAAGCAAAGTTAGGGAATTAAGAAGCTTCGGGCACCCAAGCGTCTTTAGTACCTATTTCCGGTCTTCCGTTTAGTTTCAAATAAAAAAACAGTTGCAAACGATAAGCTGCAAGCCACTTAATAGGACCAGTTATAATTGCTTGTCCTAACGGCATTTTCTCTTTCCAAGGTAGTTCCACTTCCATAGTCAGTAATTTCTCTTCAGTAACATCAGCCATATATTTCTGTATGATGTTCCACTGTTCATCTATCCTTTCAACAAAATTATCAATGGTTAACGTATCTCTATAAGCCATCAATTCTTCCCTCACTTCGGGCGTAACATCATTTTTGACATATCTGCGCATCATTACACCACCTATGTAGGTAAGGTATTGCATAAGTTCATAAGTGCTTCTTACTTTTTCGGTAGGGCGAAAATTCAAATCGCTTTCTTTAATAAGAGGAGCCAATTGTTTCAGTAAAACAATTTCGCGCTCTATGTTTTGTAAAAGATGTTGTTTGTACATAATTAATAATTTAGACCGCAAAAGTAATTAATGTTAACATAAGTAACAATAAATAAAATAGTGTGATGGCAATGAGTAGCTTTACACCAATATTATGACAGAAGAATTCTTACATCATATCTGGAAATTCAGATTGTTTAACCAACTCGATTTAAAAACTACAGCAAATGAAGTTGTAGAAATAATAAAAGTGGGCGAACATAACTTTGATGCCGGACCTGATTTTTTTAATGCTAAAGTAAAAGTAGGGAACACCCTTTGGGCAGGTAATGTAGAAGTACATATTAATGCCAGTGATTGGGAAAAACACAACCATCAAACCGACAAAGCATACAACAATATTATTTTGCACGTTGTATTTAATTCTGATAAACAATTGTTCAGAACATCAGGAGAAGAAATACCAACCATTGAAATAAAAGAGTTGATTGATAAAAAGCAGTATCAGAATTATATAAATTTTAAATCGAATACAGATTGGATACCTTGCGAAAAACAAATTGCCGCTGTTCCGTCATTGATTATAAACAGTACAATTGACAAATTGTTATTGGAACGATTGGAAAGTAAATCGAAACTGATAACAGATAGTTTAGCATTGAATAAAAACAATTGGGAAGAAACATTTTATCAATTGTTAGCACGCAACTTTGGTTTCAAAACAAATGCTGAACCTTTCGAATTGCTTGCTAAATCAATTCCTTCTACTGTATTAGGAAAACACAAAAGCAGTCTGTTACAGATAGAAGCATTGCTTTATGGACAGGCGGGTTTTTTAAATGAACATTATGAAGATGAGTATTTGCAGAGGCTACAGAACGAATATATTTTTCTGAAACATAAATATAAACTTGTTTCAATAGAAAAACATTTATGGAAGTTTTTACGGTTGCGCCCCGTTAATTTCCCTACCATTCGTATTTCACAGTTTGCCAATTTAATTTACACTTCTTCTCATTTGTTTTCTAAAATTATTTCTACAGAAAATTATTCCGACCTTAAACAATATATGAATACTGATGTTTCGGAGTACTGGCAAACACATTATATTTTTGATAAATCATCGAAACAAAAAACAAAACAACTTGGTAGCGATGCCATAAATAATATAATTATAAATACTGTTGTTCCATTTCTATTTGTTTATGGCAAACACAAAGGCGAGGAGAAATATATAGAACGAGCTTTAACTTATTTAGAACAAACCATTGGCGAAAAGAATGCAATAATAACTAAATGGAAACAGCTGACAATAAAAGCAGATACAGCTTATGCAACGCAGGCATTATTGCAATTGAAGAATGAATATTGTACAAACAAAAAATGTTTGAATTGTTCGATTGGTAATTACCTGATAAAAAATATGTAATTTTATATTCTCAAAACTAACATACGATATGATAATAAGAATCCAACAATGGTTTGAACACCGCGCTTTTGGTGTTTGCGAATGGTGGGGCAACAAGCTTGGTATAAACAGCACCAAGATTAGAATGTATTTTATATATCTTTCTTTTTTCACTGTCGGCTCGCCTGTACTGCTTTATTTTATAATGGCTTTTATGCTTGAACATAAAAAGTTTTTTAAACCTTTTAAGAGTAAAAGGAGAAGCGTTTGGGATTTATAAGAACAATGTTGGATGATCGATGTAAGATGTCCGAAGAAAGTTTAACGATATAACAATATAGTGTAGTGTTTTCTTACCGCCATTTCCCGAAGATATATATTTCAGTAATCCTCATCGGCTTTATTATTTGCAGTGGTGTTGCTGGTTACATATTTATTGAGCATTACAATTTTCTTGATGCTTTTTATATGACTATTATAACTGTTGCCACAGTTGGTTTTCAGGAAGTGCATCCGCTTGATAATGCAGGTAAAATATTTACGGCGTTTTTAATTATCACAAGTTTTGGTACTTTTGCATACGCTGTTACAAGTATTTCAAAGTATGTAATAGATGGCGAGTTTAATCATTATTTTAAAAAACATAAATTGACAGCAGCAATAGAGAAGCTCGAAGACCACGTTATAATATGTGGTTTCGGAAGAAACGGAAAACAAGCCGCCCAAACGTTGAAGAAACACAATAAACGATTTGTAGTTATTGAACAGAAAAAAGATATTATAGCTGCGATGAATTATGAATTCTCTGATTTAGTATTAGAGGGCGATGCAACACTTGATGAAATACTTTTAAAATCGGGTGTTTTAAAAGCGAAGGCATTAATAACTACTCTTCCTTTTGATGCAGATAATTTATTTATTGTGCTTTCAGCCCGTTCGTTAAACCCTAAATTAACCATTATTAGTAGGGCTTCGGAAGATACGTCGGATAAGAAATTAAAAACTGCTGGTGCAAACAATGTGATAATGCCTGATAAACTTGGTGGTGCACATATGGCTGAATTAGTTATGAAACCTGATGTGATGGAGTTTATAGATTACATAACCGGACAAGGCAGTGATAGTATTAGGTTGGAAGAGATAACCTTTGCAACGCTTAAAGAAGAATATCAAAATAAAACAATTCGTGATTTAGAGGTACGAAACAAATCAGGAGCTAATATTATTGGTTTTAAAACGGCGCAGGGCGAATACATCATCAACCCGTCTGCTGATACTAAAATTATTCCTGATGCAAAACTATTTGTGCTTGGCACGACAGAACAAATAGTGAAACTAAAAGAACTGTTTGCTTAAACAAAATCCTCTTTATTTATTTATATGAAAACATGTTTGATTACCGGAAGCAATGGCTTATTAGGGCAGAAGCTGGTTTATAATTTAATTAATCGAACGGATATTAATCTTATTGCTACTTCTATTGGCGAAAATAGATTGATAAACAAAAGCGGCTATACTTACGAACCGCTTGACATTACTAATAAGCAGGAAGTAGAAAATATAATTGCAAAATATAAACCAGATGTAATTATTAATACTGCTGCGATGACCAATGTGGATGCCTGCGAAACAAAACGCGAAGAATGTTGGGCATTAAATGTTACTGCTGTTAAAAACTTTGTTGATGCAATTGCGTCCGACGTCCAACGTCCAACGTCCGACATCAAACTTCCGACACAGTTCATTCATCTCTCCACCGATTTTATTTTTGATGGTGAAAAAGGAAGTGAATATTTAGAAACAGATACTCCTAATCCGCAGAGTTATTATGCGTTAAGTAAGTGGGAAGGCGAAAAGGTGTTGATGCAAAGTGATATTAAATGGGCTGTTGCACGCACCATTATTGTGTATGGTATTGTTGATAATATGAGCCGTTCCAACATTGTGCTATGGGCAAAAGATGCGCTAACAAAGGGACAAACAATTAATGTGGTGGACGACCAGTTTCGTGCTCCTACACTTGCCGAAGATTTAGCTGAAGGTTGTATAAGTATTGCTGATAAAGGTGCTACAGGCGTTTATAATCTTTCGGGAAAAGAAACAATGAGTGTTTTAGATTTGGTTTATTGTGTTGCTGATTTCTGGAAATTAGATAAATCATTAATCAACCCTATAAAATCAAATACATTAAATCAAGCAGCGAAACGCCCGCTACGAACAGGTTTTATAATTGATAAAGCAAAACGAGAGTTAGCGTACGCTCCACATTCGTTTGCCGAAGGGCTGCAAATATTGGATAAGCAGTTGAGTTTGATTAACCGTTAATCGGTATGCCCTTTTCACACTAGCTTTGCTTTAGTTTTGCGCCTGCTGTGCTATAACAAAACTTCTATAGGCACAATTATACTTAATGTTAAATACAAAAAGTCAAAAAGTTTGTCTGCCATTAAATTTAAGTCTTTAGGATAAACTTCCCAATTGGGCGTATCTTTAGGATTTCTATGGTATCGCAGTTTAAACAAGAATAACAATAGTTTTAAAAGCATTAAAGAATAAAGTGGACATAACAAGAATAAATAATAATTTGGTTTTCCATTTGTATTAATATTTAATAATGCCAATCCAAGTATTGCAAGTATGGAAACAAAAAGGAATAATGGTAAACTATACTTTTTAATAAAAAAGATTTTTCTATAAAAAAAGTATGTAGCAGGAGTTATTAAAGACCCAAAAATAAAAGAGCATTCGCCAAGGTTCATTTTCGTTTTATTTAGTTTTGTTTTTACACTTGCCTGTTGTTATTATTTTTTACAAACAAGATTTAATACTTCAAAAGTAGTTTTTGTTTTTTGATTGGTGGTTTCGTTGGTGAAAATAATGGAACGACAATGCGCTACTGTTTTGAATTGGTGAGGATGTAAAAAAACGTGCGTACTACACACCGACTGCCGGAGGCGCACGTGGTACGTTACACGTGGTGTTTCATTTCGCGTAGCGGAAAACATTTTTCTTATTTATATATGTATTTACAAAGTGCAATAAAAAACTTTCTGTTAACATCTTTATCATAACTTTAGTTGTAAATCAAAAAACTAATTAAACATTAATTTACTTTTGATGCAGATACAAATCTAGATTGTCGATTTACTAATAGCGGTAATTTCAAGACTTCTCTTCATCCCGAAAATTTTATCTGCATTGCGGGAAGAGTTTTTCTCTAACATTAAAAACTAAATCGTTCTTTAAAATTAAATTGTTGCTATTATAGCTTTTTATTTGCCTTTTGGTGGATACGCCGGAGGGGTAATGAAAGTTTATATGCCCAACGGCGGATGCACTGGAGGCATAATGAAAGTTTATATGCCCGACGGCGGATGCACCGGAGGCATAATGAAAGTTCATATGCCCGACGGCGGATGCACCGGAGGGGTGATGAAAGTTCATATGCCCGATGGCGGATGCGCCGGAGGGGTGATGAAAGTTCATATAGCCGATGGCGGATGCAAAAATAAGGTTATTAATATTAAAATGCCTTTGCAATTAACTAATTAGCAGTAAATAAACAATAAAAACCAATAAACTGAAAAATATGAGCATTACAAGAAAAAAACCAGTATCAGTAAGAGAAGTGCAAACAGCACTTTCAAGAGCAGTGCAACGTATGGGAGTGGTAGCACCCGAAGACCAAGTGCTTACTACCGACCAGCAAACGGCAACTACCGACGAAAATACGGTTTTTGGTAACTTGGTGAACGACCTAAGTCTTAAAAAATATATGATGGTGAGATCCACCAATCTAAAAAACCCATCAATGATTTTCTGCAGAAATTATTGTAATGGTTATTTCCAAACCTATAATAATGCCATCACTTTGCTGGGCACAATAGATAAGGAAAGCCGTGTGCTTTACGGGCTTGCCGAAAACGATGGGCGGGTTCCGACAATGAATTCGGAAGCGGACCTTTTATATTGGGGCGCAAAAATAGCATTGGGCGATGCTGCCCGTGTAACTGCCGGTGGCATAGCAATGAGCAACCCATCTGCTGCACAAGTAGCTACAAAATTGGGCGATTTTAATACAAAAAATAATAGTCAGGGAGTTAAAAAAACAGATTATTCCACCTCGCAAGCTGCAACCACAGCCGGAATGCCGTCCGCCATATTACAGGTAATAACAGTGTGGGATGCGGCAGAACTTTTTTATAATGGCTTAACAATAGAAGCAAGGCGCGCAAAGTGCCGCGAATGGGGGGAAGTGTTCGAAAGCTCTGAAAAGATTAAGATTAACGTAATAGTGAAAAAAGCAGGGTCTGATTTTGTACTTGTTGATGCGCTTACCACTGTGTTGGAAAGCGGCACAGAATATACCAGCAATGGCTTAGGAGAAGAAACTATTGAAACACATATTGCATTTGGAGTAACGCTGGAAACAGTGTTGGATGGTTTTGTTACCAACACTAATCCGATTGAATTTACAACCGGTGTAACTGCTTATAACGTGGTGGTGGAAATGGTGCCGGTGTAGGTAATTATGAGTTATGAATTATAAATTATGAATGAAGCTTCGCAGAAATGCGGGGCTTTTTTTATGCCATCACCACACACAATTAGCAAATCAACATATCGGTAAATCAGCACATCAAGATATGGGTAGATTAATAAAATTACTTCAAACCGTATTTGTTTTTGTATTTCAAATAAAGGTCTTTCTGCTCATTATTCATATCAATACTTTTACCTTTTATAAATTCTTTTTCTACATTATTAGTTCGCATATCCAACGCATCGCCTGTGGAGATGAATAAAGTAGCATCTTTGCCCACTTCTAAACTTCCTGTAGTTTTATCAATGCCTAATATTTTTGCAGTACTTAATGTAATTGATTTTAATGCCTGCTCTTTTGTTAAACCATACGCAGCAGCTGTTCCGGCAAGAAACGGGAGGTTACGTGTTCCGGCAGCTTCCATACCTCCTTCGTTATTGAGGCAAAATTCAACGCCTGCTTTTTGCAAAAGATAAGGAAGCTTGTAAGGCAAATCAACATCATCTTCGGGGTGTTCGGGCAAATCGTGTGTGCGCGAAACTACTACTGCAATGTTATTTTGTTTTAATAATTCGGTAATCATCCAACTGTCTTTTCCGCCAACAAGTGCCACTTTTTTAAGTTGATATTGTTTTACAAAATTTATTGCTTCTACTATTTCTTTTACATTATCACTATGTATAAATAAAGTTTGTGTACCCGCAAAAAGCCCTTTCATTGCTTCTAATCGAAGGTTTTTTTCTTCCTTCGTATCTGTTTCGTTATAAGCTTTTGCATCATCAAATAATTTTTTCAAATCACTGGTTTGTTTGTAGTATTCTTTATTTTTTTCGTACGGACCATACGTACCATTGTCTTCATCCAATACTTTTCTGCTAACAAGGCGGGGCCAATTAATATGTATGCCGTCATCTATTTTATAAGCGGCATCTTCCCAGTTCCAACCATCTAAAACAACAATGCTTGAAGTGCCCGAAACCACGCCACCGCGAGGAGTTATCTGCGCCATCAAAATTCCGTTAAACCTTACAGTAGGAATTATTTTTGAATCGGTATTATAAGCAATTATGGAGCGCACGTTTGGTAGGGTAGTGCCAATCTCCCTGAAATCATTGGTAGCACGCACTGCTTCTATCTCCGTTAAACCCAACGTAGAATTAGGAGCAATAAAACCAGGATAAATATTTTTGCCTGTTGCATCTATTATTTCGTCATAAACTGTTCTATCAAGTTTAGCAGTAGTTGCATCTGCCACCAAGTTTATTTTACCATCTTTTATTCCTATTAAAGAATTTTTAATAACGCTGTCGGTGCCAATGTGCGCAATGCCGTTCATTATCAAAACGCTTTTGTTTTGGGCAGTTATGGTAATTGATAAGATGATTGATAAGGTAAATAGTATTTTTTTCATATTGTTTGTTTAAGTATTGTGTATGATTGGAACGCAGATTTTATATGATTGTTGATGATTAAAAATGATTTTTATTATTAATCGCCTTCGGCGAATATGATTTAATATGTTTTACGATTTAATTATTTGTTTCTTAAATTCATTTAGAAATACTTTTCTTTTGTATTCAGGAGTTTTTCCAAAGATGAATAGTAATCCAACTTCTAAATCTGTCGCTTTTAAATAATTTACTAATTGTATTTCGTGTTCTTCAATTAACATTTCTGTTGCCTTTAATTCTATGATTATTTTATTTTCTACAACTATATCAGCAAAGTATAATCCTATATTTTGTCCATCATAAAATACATCTATCTGTTTTTGTTTTTCGCACTCCATTCCCAATTTTTTCAACTCAATCATCATCGCATTTTCATAAACTCTTTCAAGAAAACCAAAACCAAGAGTATTATAAACATTATAATATG
>CAILDT010000309.1 GCA_903833025.1 uncultured Bacteroidota bacterium
CCAACCGATACGGTACCTTATGTTATCAATGATGATGAATTAACTCATCTAAACGATTCTTTATCTACTTCTCCTGCTTACGATTTGTATTCTGAATTTGATACTGATGTGATACATTACACAAAATTTAATATTGAATCGTTAAAAGACAGTATTAAGATGCTTACTTTATGTGGTGCAAACAATTGCGGTTATGTTCATCCATTTCTGGGAAAAGTAACTTGTCCGTTCGGGCGTTGCAAAAGATATTTTCATTATGGAGTAGATATTGATTTGGAAACGGGCGACCCTGTAGTTGCTGCTTTTGATGGTAAGGTAAGGATAGCAAAGAAAAACAGCAGTTATGGCAATGTAGTAGTTATCCGTCATAGCAATGGTTTGGAAACTTATTATGCCCATCTTTCGAAATTAAAAGTAGAAGTTGGTCAAGAAGTTTTTGCAGGTGATGTAATTGGGTTAGGTGGCAATACAGGTTATTCGAGAGGTAGCCATTTACACTTTGAAGTTCGTTATCTTGGTCAGCCGGTTAATCCGATGGATGTTATTTCTTTTACCGACTATAAACTTTTGTCCAATACTTTAGAAATAAGTAAAAAGACATTTGTTTATTATCCTAAAGGGAAAAAGCCGGCAGCTAATACTAATACTTATGTAAGTAATGGAGGTAAGTTATTGCCAGGAAATGTATATGTAATAAAATCAGGCGATTCACTTTCTGCAATTGCCCGCAGATACGGAACTACAATAGATGTACTTTGCAAAAAGAATGGAATAAAAATCAATACTGTTTTGCGATTAGGTCAGAAAATAAAAGTATAGGTACTTTTAAAATCCGTCTTCTTTCCAGATAAAATCTCCTCTGTTCCAAGAATAATAAGCAGTCTTTTTGTTATTCTCTACCTTTATTATATTCTGATTAAGAATAGTAAAGTCATCATATTCACAGGGAATAACTTCTGTACTCATCACATTAAGAAAGCCAACCTTTTCGTTAAAGGTAACTTTGTATCCAATGTATGTTAATTCTTCTATCTCATCATACTTAAATTCTCCAACTGTTTTTCCTTTTTTATCTATATAACCAACCTTATCATTCTTCTTTACTTTCGCAATTCCATTAATAAATTCTGCCGCCGATTGATAGGTATATGGTATCTGTACTTTCATTTTCATATCCACATATCCCCATTTATTTTTATGTTTTGCTGCAGCAAGATTTTCGGAGAAAGGAAGTAACTGCTCAATATCTTTTGACGAATAGAATTTATTAGTTCTGTCTATCAATCCCTGCTTTTTATTTTTCTCAACCGTAACAAATCCATTTTTAAATTTAACAGGTGTTCCGTTATAATCATATTCCATAGGAATTACGAGTGTGTCTTTTTTATCTGCAAACCCAAACTTATTATTCTTCACCACCATAACCAACCCTTCCGAAAACTCTCCAAGGAAATCATATTCGCAAGGCAATAATGTTTCTCCTTTTGTATTTATTATCCCAAGTTTCTTTAATGATTTTACTTTTGCTATTCCATCCTTAAAATTATCTACCCAATCGTATTTACAAGCAATAACAATTACTCCTGATTTATTTATAAAACCATTTTGTCCGCCAAGCTCAACAGAAGCAAGTCCTTCCGAAAAATCTCCTGCTTTGGAATAATTAATAGGTATTATGAGATTAAGCGATTCATCAATGTAACCATACTTATCCCCTTTTGAAACCGAAGCCATTCCCTCTTTAAATTCCGTTATTTCATCATATTCATAAGGCACCATTAATTTCCCCGATTTATTTATAATACCATACTTCTTGTTTGTCTTCACAATAGAAACACCGTTTTTAAAAGCATTCGTTTCTTCATAAATAAAAGGAATAACAAGTTTCCCGTTTTTATTAATAAATCCTGCTTTGCCATTTAATCCACATTGAGCAAGCCCTTCCGAAAAATCTTCTACCCATTCGTAAATAAACGGAGTAGCTGTTTTGCCCGAAGTATCAATGAAGCCCCACTTGCCATTTTCTTTTGCAGGTAATAATTGCTTTTGAGAAAGTTCTATTTCTTCATTTACATTTTCTGTAAAAGGATAATCAGGGAAATCTTTTTTGAATTGCAATAAAGAAGTGGTAGTATAATTAGCCGTGTAAATGCCATAGATATTATGCC
>CAILDT010000310.1 GCA_903833025.1 uncultured Bacteroidota bacterium
CCGTAATTCCTGCATACGAAACATATACTTTAGCATCCGTTACTAATATGTTGGAAAAATTAACTGCTTGAGTTAATGCACTATTTCTAGTAACCATTACTTCGGCTACTTTACCATTTTCAATACTTCCTTCAATAACTATTTTCGGGTCACCTTTGGCAACAGTTAAATTAATATCTTCCGAACAGCTTGATAATAGTGTTAACAAGAAGATGGTGATTAGATAAATATTTTTCATATTATTTAAAACTTAAAATTCCACGTTATAGAAGGCACGATACCAAACAGAAATACCCCTTTTGCTTTTATTTTTAATGAGCCATCATACGCACTGCCTTCGTTTGCGTAATACAATATATAATAATTATGTCGGTTGTATGCGTTGTAAACACTAATATTCCAGTTTGTTTCATAATCTTTCGCCCATTTTTTCGGAACGTGAATAGTAGTAACATCTTTTCCTTTTCGCTCGTAACGCTTTGTTACACGGGCTGTTTTGCGTTCAATATGTTTTTCTTTACTGGGTGTAAATGTGGCAGATAAATCTAAACGATGGTAAGCAGGCATACGAAACGCATTTTTATTCCCATATTCAGTTACAAAGTTTCCATCAATAAAATAATATGAAACAGGTATTGTTATCGCGTTGCCTGTGCCGTAAACCCAAACAGTAGAGAACGTCCATTTTTTACTTAAATCATAACTCAACACTATAGATATATCGTGCCGTCTATCATACTTTGCATAAAATGTTTGTCCGCCGTTAAGGTCAGGAAATGTGCGGGTAGTCCAGGAAAGAGTGTAACCCACCCAGCCATTAAATTTACCTTGGCGTTTTTTAATAAACAATTCGGTACCGTAAGCTTGCCCTTTACCAAACACAAAACTATTATCCGAATTATCGTTAACAGAAGCCCCAGGCAGCGACCCATCTTTATATTCTATCTGATTTTTCAAATCTTTATAATAACATTCTATCGATGTTTCGTACATATTATCTTTAAAGTTGCGGAAATAACCTAATGAATATTGTGTTCCTTTTTGCGGCTGTACTAACTCCGAACAAGGCACCCACGTATCCGTTGGCAAGGTTAAAGATGATAACGATGCGAGATGAATATATTGCAAGTTATAAGTATAAGATGCTTTGATGGAAGATTTAGGACCTAACTGAAACCTAATATTTATTCGTGGTTCCAAGCCACCATAGTCTGCTACTTTTTGGTTGGAGCTATAATGTGTTACTCCCGAAGTTTGCCCTGTTATTGGGTCTTTCTGATACCTATCGAACGGACCTATCTGCTCAAAATAAGAATAACGCAACCCTGCTGCTATCTTTATTTTAGCTGTTAAATCAAAATCATCTGAAAGATAAACTGCTGCTTCGTGTGCTTTATCTTTTTTAACAGCACCAAAATCAAAAACTGTTTCGCCTGATTTAGCAGAAACCGAAGTAGGGGTAAACGTATGAAAAATATAATTTGCTCCAAAGCGTATCTGATGGCGGATGTTGGGATAATAACCAAAATCAACTTTCGCATTCCAATCTCTGATGCCGGAAAATAATTTGAATTCAAATCCACTTTGTTGTGCAGCAAAAGAAAATTTATAATCGCTGAAAATAGCCGATACATTCATAAATAGTTTCTGGCTAAAAAGATGATTCCATCTTACTACGGCAGTTGAGTTTCCCCAGTTAATGCCTAATTTAAAGGAATCAGCAGCATCGTTAAACGACATTACATC
>CAILDT010000311.1 GCA_903833025.1 uncultured Bacteroidota bacterium
AATACATCAGTATAAATTCCGGTAGAGTTATATGTGTTGCTACCAACCATTACCGAAGCACCTGTACACATATTAAAAGTTTGTGAAGCTGTAATAGCCGGAGAAACAGTTAAGTTAGTAGTAACAATACTGTCGCAACCATTCATTGCCGTTACTGTATCGGTGTATGTTCCCGATGTCATATACATATTACTACCTACCATTAACATACCGCCTGCGCATACCGTTACCGTTTGTGTTCCTGTAATTTGAGGTAAGATATTAAGTGTAGTAGTTACTGTACTATCGCAACCGTTAGCAGCAATAAGTACATCTGTAAATGTGCCTGAAGTAGTATAGGTACTCATTCCTACAATTATGCTTCCACCGAAACAATCAGTAAACGATTGAGAGGTAGTAATGGCAGGACTAACCGTTAAGTGAGTAGTAACAGTGCTGTCGCAACCCATTACAGAAGCAAGTAAATCAACAAAAGTACCTGAAGTGTTGTGTATTATTCCGCCAACTGAAACACTTCCACCAAAACAAACTGTAATGGTTTGAGTTCCTGCTATAGGAAGCAATACTGTTAAGTTAGTATTTACAGTACTGTCGCATCCTGCGAGAGCAGTAAATAAATCAGAATAATTACCTGAAGTATTATATGTATGAGTTCCAACAGTTACCGAATCGCCTGCACATATAGTAACTGCATTATTAATTACTATTGATGAAGCAACTGTTAAGTTAGTAGTTACTGTACTGTCGCAACCATTCATTGCAGTAAGCACATCGGTATAAATTCCTGTTGAAGTATAAGTATTAGCACCTACCGTTACCGAACCACCAGTGCACATATTGAATGTTTGATTTGTAGCAATTGCAGGGTTAACTGTTAAGTGAGTTGTAACTGTGCTGTCGCAACCGTTAGCAGCTGTAAATACATCGGTATAAGTGCCTGATGTCATATACATTGAACCGCCAACCATTATCATTCCGCCTGCACAAAGTGTAAATGTTTGAGAAGTAGATATTGCAGGATTAACTGTTAAGTGAGTAGTTACTGTACTATCGCAACCATTCATTGCGGTTAGTATATCAGTGTAAGTTCCTGATGTCATATACATTGATGAACCAACCATTATCATTCCGCCTGCGCATAAAGTAAATGTTTGAGAAGAAGTAATTGCAGGACTAACAGTTAAATGAGTTGTTACCGTGCTATCGCAACCATTAGCTGCTGTTAGTACATCTATAAATGTACCTGATGTCATATAAATTGATGAGCCAACCATTATCTTTCCGCCTGCGCATACAGTACATGATTGAGAAGAAGAAATTGCTGGACTAACCGTTAAATGAGTTGTTACAGTGCTATCGCATCCGTTCATTGCGGTTAATACATCAACATAATTTCCAGTGGTGGAGTGATTAACACCGCCAACAGTAATACTTCCACCAGCACACAACGTAACTGTTTGAGAAAAAGTGAAAGTAGGGTTAACTGTTAAGTGAGTAGTAACAGTGCTATCGCAACCATTAGCTGCTGTTAGTAAATCTATAAATGTTCCTGTGGCAGTATAAGTATGTGTGCCAACAGTTACTGATTGTCCGGCGCAAAGTGTTAATGTTTGTGAATGAGTTATTGCAGGGCGAACTGTTAAATTGGTAGTTACAGTACTATCACATCCATTAATTGCAGTAAGTACATCTATAAATGTGCCTGTTGTGGAGTGGGTAACACCACCTACTGTTACGCTTCCACCATTACAAACTGTAATTGTTTGATTTGTTATAAACGTAGGATTAACTGTTAAATGTGTTGTTACCGTACTGTCGCAACCTGCCATAGCAGTAAGTATATCAATAAATGTACCTGTGGCAGTATAAGTATGTGTGCCAACAGTAACTGATTGTCCGGCACATAATGTTAATGTTTGACTTGTATTGATGCTGTTTGAAATAGTAAGATGTGTTGTAACTGTGCTATCGCAACCATTAAATGCTGTAAGTAAATCAATATAAGTTCCTGATGTTGTATAAGTATGCGTGCCAACAGTTACCGATGCACCTGCGCACATATTAAATGTTTGAGTAGTTGCTATCGCTGGGCTAACAGTTAGGTTTGTTGTAACTGTGCTATCGCAACCGTTAGCTGCTGTTAGTATATCTAAATAAGTTCCTGATGTTGTATATGTATTTGCACCAACTGTAATACTTCCGCCAGCACAAACAGTTATTGTTTGTGAATGCGTAATTGCTGGGCTGATTATTATATGAGTAGTAATAGTACTATCACATCCATTTGCAGCAGTTAATACATCGGTAAAAGTTCCGTTGGTATTGTGAATGTTGCCTCCAATGGTAACACTTCCGCCATTGCAAAGTATAAATGAAAGCGAAGTGCCAATTGCTGGTCTGATAGTTAAATGTGTAGTAATTGTACTGTCGCAACCATTTATTGAAGTTAAAACATCTGTAAATGTGCCTGTTGTAGTGTGAACGTTTCCACCAACTGTTACGCTTCCGCCAGCACATAAAGTAAATGTTTGAGAAATTGTATAAGTAGGATTTACTATTATATGTGTAGTAACTGTACTATCGCATCCTCCCATTGAAGTAAGTATATCAGTAAATGTGCCTGCTGTGGTATATGTATTTAAACCAACAGTAACTGATTGTCCTGTGCATAATGTTCGGGTTTGGTTTGTATTTATACTATTTGAAACAGTTAGGTTTGTTGTTACTGTGCTATCGCAACCATTCATTGCAGTTAATACATCAATATAAGTTCCTGATGTTGTGTAGTTATTACCTCCTACTGATACGCCACCACCTGCACAAACTGTTAATGTTTGACTTCCTGTAATGGCAGGACTAACTGTTAAATTAGTTGTAACCGTACTATCGCAACCATTAAATGCAGAAAGCACATCAGTATAAGTACCTGATGTTGTGTAGTTATTACCTCCTACTGTTACGCCACCACCTGTACAAACTGTTAATGTTTGAGTTCCTGTAATTGCTGGGCTAACTGTTAAATTAGTAGTAACCGTACTATCGCATCCATTAAAGGCAGTAAGTACATCAGTATAAGTTCCTGATGTTGTGTAGTTATTGCCGCCAACTGATACACCTCCACCTGCACAAACTGTTAATGTTTGACTTCCTGTAATGGCAGGGCTAACAGTTAAATTAGTAGTTACCGTACTATCGCAACCATTAAATGCTGTAAGTACATCAATATAAGTTCCTGATGTTGTGTAGTTATTACCTCCTACTGTTACGCCACCACCTGCACAAACTGTTAATGTTTGGCTTCCTGTAATGGCAGGACTAACTGTTAAATTAGTAGTTACCGTACTATCGCAACCATTAATGGCAGAAAGCACATCAGTATAAGTTCCGGATGTTGTGTAGTTATTACCTCCTACTGATACACCTCCACCTGCACAAACTGTTAATGTTTGACTTCCTGTAATTGCTGGGCTAACAGTTAAGTTTGTTGTAACAGTACTATCGCATCCATTAGCTGCTGTTATAAAATCAGTATAAATACCAGATGTTGTATAGGTATTTGAACCAACTGTTATACTGGCGCCATTACAAACTGTGGTAGTTTGTGAATATGTTATTTCTGGAATCACTGTTAAATTAGTAGTTACTGTGCTGTCGCAGCCATTAAAAGCAGTTAATACATCAGTAAAAGTACCTGATGTTGTATAGGTATTGCTTCCAACTGTTATACTGCCGCCATTGCAAACTGTTAATGTTTGACTTCCCGTAATGGCTGGGTTTACAGTTAAATTAGTAGTAACCGTAATATCGCATCCATTAAAAGTAGCAAGTACATCAGTATAAATTCCTGATGTTGTGTAAGTATTGCCACCAACGTTTACCGAACCACCTGCACAAATTGAAAAGGTTTGGGAAATAGACGCCGTTGGAAGAACTTCAACAATAATACCCGTGCAAGTGCCCGGAGTAACGCATCCGCCTTCGCCTCTTACAAAATAGGAAGTAGTGATAGTTGGGTTGATTACAAACGTTCCTGTAGCGTTTGAATCAACAAAAGTGCCGCCACAAAAATCGGTGTATAACACCCAAGTAGTGGCACTGTTTAAATTGCCGGCGGCATAAATTGTGTCGAAAGTACCGGCACATATTGTAGGGCTGTACGCCTCAAGTGCCAGTAGATTAGGGTCGGTGCATTGTGCTTTTACAGAAGTAGAGTAAATACTTAAAGCCAGCGTTGAAAGTAGTAATAGTTTTTTCATTGGTTTTTGGTTTTATTGATTGTTTATTATTGGTTAATTGTTGTTTCATAGTAAATAACATTTCTCACTTCGCACATTCCTGAAAGAGAATACAAAAGTATATTAATTTCTTTTTCTATCTATTAATTGTTGATATTTTTATTGTTAAGAAATGGTTGATGGATGACTACATTTTTAATAAGTTATGGCTGAGGCATCCACATCTATGGCTAAGGTGCGCTCCCCAATGAAAAAGGCAGTTTAAAACTTGTGGTGCAAGAAATCAATTTTTCTTCTTTCTTGTAAAATAAAGAATAATTGCCATTGTAACTAAGGAGGTAAGCAACAACCAAAGTTTAGCCCAATCGCTTGGCTGGTCGTTATGCGGTTTAAATATTTTTTGTTGTTCGTTCAAATCATTTTGGATGATGAAAGGTTGAATACCGAGTTCGTTTTTCAAAAATTGTTTTTCTTCGTCAAAAGTTCTGTTAGCATCAGGGAAATAAAAATCATCTTTTTCGTCTTTAAAATGTTTTCTACTGTGTTCAAAAAGTTTCACTGTAAGTAAATCAAACTTTTGATAAGTACCATAAATAATCCATTCTTCTCCCTTTTCAAAACTCATTAAACAGTCAGAAGAACAATCGAAATTTACTTTTATGTTTTGAGAAACAGAACCCTTATATAATTCTTTTATGGTGAAAAAGGCGGTACTCATTCCTTTGGTATCACAACTACTCACCGAATCTACTTTGCCATAAAATATAACATTATAAGCTTTACATCCTTCCTTTGAAATAGGTTGCAAATTGTATATTCTCAAGGCAAATAAATAAGAAGACGAGATTAGAAAGAGAAAGAAAAGGAATTGTTTTTTCATTGTTATTTTAAATTTACCACTAAGGCACAAAGTTCACTTAGGTTCACTAAGTCTTAGTGTTTCTTTGTGTTCTTAATGCCTTAGTGGTGAAAAAAAAGATTGTTCAAAAACTCCACACTTTTCTCTATTTCAGGATACATCACCTCATCTTCCACCAAAAACTTTACTTGTTTTCTGTATTCAGTAACAATGTTTTCTATTTGATGAGATGATTTTAAAGGTCGTCTAAATTCTAATGCTTGCGCAGCATTCATTAATTCAATAGCAAGTATTCGTTGAACATTCTCTACCACTTTAAAACATTTAGTAGCCGCATTAGCTCCCATAGAAACGTGGTCTTCTTGTCCGTTTGAACTTACAATGGAATCTACAGAAGCAGGTGTACACAGTTGTTTATTCTGACTCACAATGCTCGCCGCTGCATATTGCGGAATCATAAATCCAGAATTTAATCCTGGCTTAGCTACCAGAAAAGCAGGCAATCCACGAGTACCCGAAATTAATTGATACGTTCTTCTTTCAGAAATACTTCCCAATTCCGCTAACGCAATAGCAAGAAAATCTAACGCCAAAGCAAGCGGTTGCCCGTGAAAATTACCTCCAGATAATATTTCATTTTCATCCGGAAAAATAGTTGGATTATCAGTAACAGAATTTATTTCTGTGAGAAAAACATTCTCTGCATATTCAATCACATCCTTTGAAGCACCGTGTACTTGAGGGATACAACGAAACGAATAAGGATCTTGCACGTGCATTTTATGCAGTGCAACAAGTTCACTTCCTTCTAATAATTTATAAATGTTCTTCGCTGTTTGTATCTGTCCTTTATGAGGGCGGATAGTATGTAAATGTTCCTTAAATGGGTCGATGCGCCCATCAAATGCTTCTAATGAAATTGCAGAAATAGTATCAGCAGAGTTGCTTAATTTTTTGCTTTGTAAAATACACCACACACCATACGCACTCATAAACTGTGTGCCGTTAAGCAATGCTAATCCTTCTTTAGATTTAAGTTGAAGTGGTTGAGTTTTTAATTGTTTTAGCACATCATTTGTTTGTTGCTTCTTTCCATTAAAGTTTACTTCTCCCATTCCAATCAATGGCAAGCTTAAATGAGCAAGCGGAGCCAAATCGCCGGAAGCACCCAACGAACCCTGCTGATACACAACAGGCAACATATCGTGATTATAAAAATCAATAAGTCGTTCCACCGTTTCCAATTGCACTCCCGATTTCCCGTAGGATAACGATTGAATTTTCAACAACATCATCAGTTTCACAATCTCCTGTGGCACCTCATCGCCTGTTCCGCACGCGTGCGACATTACCAAGTTTTTTTGTAGTTGTTCTAAATCTTCGTCCGCAATCAACACATCGCACAACGAACCAAAGCCCGTATTAATGCCATATATCGGCTCACCGTGAGATGCTATTTTCTTTTCAAGATATTCGCGGCAACACACAATATTATTTTTTGCTTCGTCGGATAAAGCAAGTTTTTTGTTTGCAGAAATAATTTCCTCTATTGTTTCGAACGTTAATTTAATGGTGGTGATGTAGTGCATTTCTTATTTTAGTTTCTCTATTATATCTTCAATCTTTATTTCCTTCTGGTTTCCTTGTTACATATCTTTCAAATTCTACATTACTCGTAATGTCTTCAATCTTTATTTTTATTTGTTCTCCAGTTGCCATATTTTTCAATGTTAACAATCCGCTTTGCATTTCTTCACTTCCAACAATTATTACAAACGGAATTTTTTTATCATCAGCATAACTCATTTGCTTTTTCATTTTCGCATTTGCATCAGGATATATTTCTGAATTAATTCCTGCCTTGCGAACTGCTGCTAATAAAGGCAAACAATAATTTTGTTCGGCTTCGCCAAAAGTTACAAATAATAATTGGGTAGAAGATGAAACTGATTCGGGGAATAAATTTAATTC
>CAILDT010000312.1 GCA_903833025.1 uncultured Bacteroidota bacterium
CTCCGTTAGCGTCTTTAATCGTCTCCCATTCACTTACAGGTTCTTTCAAAAATACTACACGCGAATCATCCTGATAGTGCTTGCACACATTTTCTAAAAGGGTTGATTTTCCGGACCCGATATTCCCCTCAATAGTAATAAGTTGGATTTTTCTCGCCATTTATATGTTATATATTATTTAGTTGTCCTTAATTATTTTGAATTATAACATATTCAATTTTTATTTTATATGGGCGAATAAATAAAAATTGAACTGTATTAAATAGAATTATATATATTATCAATACCAACTTATTACTTATCCGCATTTCAAAAATGGATCTTCAACAATTAAAATTAAGCAAGTCAGAGTGGCAATCTATAGAGGTTCCTACTTCGGATGAAGAAAAAGAAATTTTATTACTAATTATGCGCAGTCACGAGAATGTAAATATTAAATATAATAAAAATAAATCATTAATTTCCTATTTAAAAATTGAGTATTCCGAGATAATGGAAGATTATTTATACAATAAATTCTTATCACCGACCATAGAAAATATTCGTAAAATTGCAGGTAGTCATTCGGAACCATTAGCCATTTCTGTTATAGCAAATCCGGTGCTAAAAAAGGCCGATATTATTCGCATTGAGAAAAACGATGTTATAAAATTAAAATGGAGTGAAATTTACGAGCATTTGTTGCTCACATGCATTGAAAATATTTTTAAACAAAAAAAGAACCGTGTAAATGGTACCGGTAAAAACGATTGGCGGCTGCACTATTTCACCTTGTATAAATTGATGCAAAATACGGTTTCTTGTATTAATCGCCATATTTTGACGATTGTTCGTAATATTTTAGATGCATTTGAGAGCGAGATTTCTTTATCAGATATGATTGAAAATTCGGTAGAATATTTGGAGAAAAATTCCTTGCTGCTGAAGAATGCCGATATTACTCTTTATGAACACCAAAAACAATTATTTAGTTTGATGCAGAATCCCGGGCCAAAATTAGTTTTATATATCGCTCCCACGGGTACAGGAAAAACGATTTCGCCCATAGGACTGACGGAAACTCGCAAGGTAATCTTTGTCTGCGCGGCGAGACATGTGGGATTAGCGCTAGCAAAGGCCGCCATTTCAGTGCAAAAAAAGGTCGCGTTTGCATTTGGATGCGCAAGTTCCGGCGATATTCGCCTTCATTATTATGCCGCCAAAGAATACACAAAAAATAAACGTACTGGTGGGATTGGAAAAGTGGATAATAGTGTGGGGGATAAAGTGGAAATAATGATTTGTGATTTGAAGTCGTATCTAACGGCAATGTATTATATGATAGCTTTTAATCCGGTAGAAAATTTGATTGTTTATTGGGACGAGCCGACGATTTCTTTGGACTATGAAACGCACGATTTGCACGCGATTATAAAAAATAATTGGAAGGAGAATTTGGTCCCCACTGTAATTTTGTCATCCGCCACTCTACCTAAAGTGCATGAGATGATTGAAACAACGGCCGATTTTAAAGAAAAATTTCCGGGAGCGCAAATACATAGCATCGTCAGCCACGATTGCAAGAAAACAATTCCGCTAATAAATAAATATGGTTTTGCAGTATTGCCGCATAATTTGAGTGATTTGCAGGAAGAAGTGTTGGCGATGGCAACACATTGTGAAAACAATCAAACGTTGTTGCGATACTTTGATTTGAACGAGTCTATAAAATGTATCATGTGTTTGGAAAGATCCACCAATATTCCTGAAAATGCAAAAATCGTGCGGCACTTTACAAATTTGGACGATATCAATTTACATAAAA
>CAILDT010000313.1 GCA_903833025.1 uncultured Bacteroidota bacterium
AAGTAACTGGGGCTATTTTTAATTTAAGAAGGATATTATGACAGTAAAAGCACTTATGAAGGACAAAAAGTATCACGGTGTTATTCCTCCCACTAAAGAAGACGCTGTACTAGCTAAGTCACATCTTGATCGTACCCTTAAACTTGAAAAAACTAAAATAGCCGAACATGTAAGTCAGAAAGCCAAAGCTAAAAAGGTTGGTAATAAAGTATCAGCTATATATAACGAATCTCACATTAAGAATCACAAAAAAGATGTTGAGGAAAGAGAACAATCAAAAGCGACCATCAATAAAGTATGGAATAAATTACAAAGCATGAGGAGTAAATCATGACCAAAGTTAAAGATTTAGTAAAGAGTTCTTGCAATTGTAATTGTGCTAAATGCAATCAAATGCGCAAGATGAATAAAAAATGTAACTGTAATTGTTCAAAGTGTAAAAAGTAATGAAAGTTATATCATTAGTCAAAAAAGATATGCCCGACAAAGCCAAAGCAACTTTAGTTAAATCCTTATTTGGCAATAAAGTTAAGATGCCGAAAGTAAAGAAATGAGCACCGTTAAGTCCCTAATGGGTCGTTCTCACCCTAGTTTTACATCTGGTAAGCCCAAGTTTGGTGCTTCTAAAGTATCAATGCCTAAGAAAGCTTTTGTGAAAGAACACAAAGAGTTAGTAAAGACATTAAAAACAGGTAGCAAATCAGCTCAAATTAAAGAAGCTAACGAACAAGTTAGCGAATTAAGAAGAGTTTGGAAGAAGAAATGACTATCGAAATTGAAAGGTTGGCTAAATTGGAAGAAAAAACTGACAACATCGTTGAAAAGATAGACAGTGTATTAGCCAAGCTTGACAATCTCGACAATAAATATATTACACGCAACGAGTTTGCTATTTTTAAGTGGATTGCTTCAAGTATCATAGCTCTTGGAACAGCTATTGCTACATTTTTGTTAATTAAAAGATAAGGAGAACGTATGATTTACTTTAAGGATATTTCACAGTGGCAGGGCAACTATAACATGGGGGCTAATCCAGACCCAGCTATCGCAATTAAAATGGGGGGTGGGGACAATGGTCTTTATATGGATTCTCAGGCTTCAAATAATTACAACCATGCTGTAGCCGCAGGTAAAGTACCTATTGGTTATTGGTTCGCAGGTGGAACAGACCCAATAGCAGAGGCAGATTATTTTTTAAGATGTATGTCCCCACTAGCAGAGGGAGATGTATATGCACTAGACTGGGAAGTAAGTAACCCAGATCCTGTTGGTTGGTGTACAGCTTTTGTTAATCATATTCACGATAAAATAGGTGTATGGCCTTGGGTATACATGAACATGAGTACAGCTAACGCCCACGACTGGTCTTCAGTCTTTAACAACTGTGGTTACTGGTGTGCAGCACCTTCATATAGCTTTGAAGACACACTCCCCGTGAAGTATCCACAAATAGCCCAGCAAGGTCCTATTGTTAATGGTGTAGACACAGACGCTTTCTTTGGAACAATTGACCAACTTAAAAAATATGGTTGGCACGCTCCACAAGCTCCAGCCCCAGTCGAACCAACTCCTCCAGTAACACCCCCAATAGTAGAACCACCTGTCGTTGAACCACCAGTCGTTCCTGTAGAACCTGTTGTACCTCCTGTTGTAGAACCAGTTGTTCCTCCAACTCCACCTAAAGACGGAATTATTAAGAGAATAATTAAGTTCATACTCAGCTTATTTGGTAAGTAATATGAAAAACTTCCTAGACAAGAAGCTATTTCCTGCAGTCATAACATACGCAGTAGATAGATGGCATATAGTCTTTCTTCTTTGTTTAGGAGTAGTTTTAATGACTTACCAGAAACCTTTAGTTGAATTAGTCGGTGGTAACTATACAAACGTAGTGTCAGCAACAGTTGCACTACTTATTTTAAGAGAGGAAATACACCAAAAGAAGTCGCATGGTGATTTACATGATAAAATAGACGAGTTACACGATAAGATAGATAAACTAAATTAGGAGAACATTATGTTCAATATTAGCAAACCAACTCAACAACAAGTAATACACAGCGCTGAAAGAATAGTCGGTGCTTTTGTAGCCGCAGCTTACGCAACTTGGCAACTACAAGGCCATCAAGTAAACAAAGCCGCAGTACACGCAGCAATAATCGCAGGTGGTATTGCAGCTTGGCAAATAGTAACTTCCATCTTCACTACATTGTAATGAGTGAATTACTACGCAATACAGAAAGTTTAGTAGAGCGTAAATTTAAAGCTGTAGTAGCGTTAATAAGAACTGCTCATATTCTTCCAACACCATTTGCAAGCCATGGTAATCATTTTATACATGAAGACCCAGAACAACTTGGTTACACTGCAATACGAGAAGATGAAGTAGATGTTTACCAACCAAGTTTATTTGATGAGTAACTATGGTTACAATTCAGAGAGCGGCAAGTATTTAATGCCAGCTTATGAAGTACAAACTGAAGATGATACTATAACTTTAACTTGGTTAAATACAATAGTACGTACGTTTATAGAAGAAGAATATAATCATGTTGAATATCGACCCGAAGATTCAGTATATGGTTTGAGAATGTCAGCCGATACAATGAATGAATTATTAGAAATGGATTATCCTTATAGGTTTGACCCAATAGTAGATGAATCCACAGCTAAATGGATTGGCAATATCTTAATTAAAGAAATAGAATTAGATTAATTTTGTTTGTATAATTTTTTACGACTTTGTGACAATGGCACATCTTCGTAAAATAGTTTGTATTCAATTTGTTTCAAAGTCAGATTCTAATGAATCAAAGTTTCCTTATTTAACTATTATATTATTGCATATAGGTCAAGTAAGCACCACTATTGTAGGTTGACCAAGCATGATATCCCTGTGTTAGCCATTTATGATAGGCTGTAGCGATGTTTTGGCTTGGATCTAATATCTCTTGCCCATGTAATTGCATTAGACCAAAATCTTTAATTCCATCATAGTTAGCTGGACTAATTGCATTTGGATTACAACTACTCTCTGCATGAGCAATAGCCAACATGATATGCCAATCCCATGAATATTGTGCCATGAGATTAGCGTAACAATCTGTGGGTACAATTGAGGCTACTGGTTGAATAGTAGCCTGTACTGTATTTACAGCCGATATGGCAGGTTTAACCTGCAAAGATACCTTATGTATCGGCTCTATTTTTTTGACATCGTAACAACGGACTTTTGTGCGTCTATTCGTGATTGATAATGTATACCAAACATAAACGCTACTATTCCTGTAATCAGGATAGTAATGACTATTGTCTTTGCAAGTTCGATTCGAGCTTTTTTGTTAATGTTTATTTCTTTTGTCATGGCGTTTACCCTTTCTTTTATTGACTCTCTAATACTAGCATAAGCAGTATATAATGTCAAGACTATTGCTGTATTATCTCGTAATCATAATCAAGGTGATCAGGCAACCAGATACCATCTAATAGCTTTAAATTGTCCCTGAACCTTCCAGTACGCATACCTTTGGCTTCTACAAGTAAATAAGAACCATCAGGCTTCTCACACCTAAAGTCGCAAATATAATCCCATAAATATAGTTGGCTTCCGTCTGGCAAATAACAATATAGTTTAACTCTAAACTGAGGAACGACTTCCACAAACTCTTTGGCTTTCATTCTAAGATCAAGTTCTTGAGCTACCCTTGCTTCTAGCTTGGAATCATATTTCCTACCATTGTAGACAGTTTTCTTTGCTCCGTACTTGTTATAGCTCTGGTAATACATCTGGTTCTTGATTGCTTTGTTGTAATGCACAGTTTTCATTTTCTTCTTGTATAATCTGATCTATTTCGTGAATAGCTGTTCTACCTAATTTGCGGTTTCTTTTTTCTTCGTTGTAAGCCATAGCTTCTGCTACTTCATTATTTCTTGCAACATCCCCACCACCATGTTCACTTCGTCTACTCATAATGTATCCTTAACTACTGTATTATATAATTGCCATGCTGTATCTAAATTATATGCTTCGTAACCAGACGCTTCATATCCACCAGCAAAACTTCTTTCTCGGTGGTCACTATTAGTTGTTTAATAGCTTCTTTAGCGTCAATGTGAGCTTGCACTTGACCTGTCTGCAAAAAGTTATCTACTGCATATTTTTCTAGTATCTTATCTAGCTTTTCGTCTAATATTTTGTCTATGTAAGTCATACTTCAAAATCCTCCAAATTAATTGTACTTAATTGTTTTATACATTTAAGCCCTTCTTTATTGTGCATTAGTTAGTTTATAAGCATTTTCAACACGCTTGAATGGTGTTTGTGCCATTATTGTGTCAAATTGCCATATGCTTGCCCATTTTAACGGCGCATCTTGCAATAATACAAAATAGCCATTGTGAACCATTTTACCGTTTATATGCTTATAAGTTTTATAAGTGTTAATTATTTTAGCGTTAGTTGCTGGTATTGTATTCATTTTAATTACCTCTATCTAATTAATTCTAATTCCTCTATCTATGTAACCTTTTTTGTAGCTTTCCGTAACTTGTTCTTCAATAAGTTGTTTAATGGCTTCTTTGGCATCTAAATACTGATTATAATGTGTGCATTCGTCATTTTCGCAAAAGTCCATACCAACGCTATCTACAAGTATCTCATCTATAGATTTACTCATATCTCTATACCAGGAGGTAGTACTTCTTCTTGGGCTTCTAAATGATTAAGGGCTAATTTACCTAAATTGTGATTTCTCTTTGCTTCTTCGTATGCTGAAGCTTCTGCTACTTCTCTTATGATGGCTTCTGCACCACCTCCATGTTCGTGACTCATTATTCATCTCCTATCGTTCTGTGCCAAATTGCTTCTTCTATTCCTTCTTCTACTTCTTCTTCTATTAGTTGTTTAATGGCTTCTTTAGCTTTAATTTGATATTCATACAGCTTCTCAGCAGGCATTACTATTTGTTTGCCTTTTGGATTATTCATAAATTCTACACTCGATTGTCCTAGTAAATGTCCTAGTATCTCATCTATCTTTTCATCTAATATTTTATCTATATCACTCATAACTCAACCTTTCTTTTCTTCATCTCTGCTTTTAACTTTTGAATGTGTTGCTCCCAAGCTTCGTTGTTGTTGTTAAGAACACTGTCCATGTAGCCACCAGCACCATATTTTGGTTCGTCACCGTGTATTGTCCAGGGGTCAATTATCTGCCGTTGAGCCCATGCAATTCTATTCACCAAATGCTCTGTACTCATATCTTCAATCACTAGTTTGCTCATAATGTATCCTTAACTACTGCATTATATAATTGCCATGCTGTATCTAAATTATATGCTTCGCCACCAGACGCTTCATATCCACCAGCAAAACTTCTTTCTCGGTGGTGTTCTATTAGTTGTTTAATAGCTTCTTTAGCGTCAATGTGAGCTTGCACTTGAGCTGTCTGCAAAAAGTTATCTACTGCATATTTTTGTAGTATCTCATCTATCTTTTCATCTAAGGTCATTTACAGTTCTCCTTCTTATTGTGGATAGTCCTACACATTTGACAAACTTTATTCATCGTTTGTGTTTCCTTATATCCTTTATTATTAAATATACTGCTATTGCTGTGAAGATTAGCATTGGCCATAGTGTCTTTAGTAGTAAGACCGTAAAATCGTAGGTACTAATTGTATTCATACTTTTGTAGTACGTTTGCTTATTCTGCCGCCTTTGGCTCCAGCTTTTCTAGCTAACTCAATGTTGGCTGCAAAACCTTTAGGACCTTTAACCTTTCCACCTATTCTACCTATGTTGCGATAAAAATCTTCGCCATACTTTTCTTTATTAGTTTTGACGGTTTGTAAGCCGCCTGCTCGTGTTCCACTCATATTACAAATCTCCTTTCAGGTGATCATATATTGATTTAATTATTGCTACTATTCCTGCTATTAATCCTACGACTATTGCTACAATAAAAGTTGCTACTGTACTAAATATTGCTAATGCTAGCCAGATAAATAGTCCTATAAAAAACAAAGTTATTATTATGCGCATATTAGTAACCCAATATTCCTTGTAACCATTCAGGGTTATCTTTAGGTGCTATTACTTCTGCCTGGAGCGATTTGAAGCGCCTGTCAGCCTTTACTTTATCAGTTGCTGGGTACTTACCCATTTCTTGTAGTTTCCTTCGTATACGGGTTATTGTTTCGGGTGATGTTACTTTTATAAATAGTTCTTGTTGTGCAGGGCTAAGGTATAGCCCTTGAGTTTCCCATACTCTCATCATTAACATTTTATCACTTGATCTAGTTTCTGGGTGCATTTCTAATATGTTTTCGGTTTGTGTTCTTTTCTTCATCTTATTTTGTCCCTTTCTATGAAGGCTATGATAGCCCAACATAAGACTGTGCCAATGATATACCCACCAGCTATTTGAATTATTAATATAAAGTTATTCATGGCTAGTAAGGAACTGAATCCATGAAACCAAGTGCTCTACCTACTTCTTCCTCAGTGATGTTTACAGCATCAATGTTTAGTTCAGGTTCAACGGGTACTGGGTCTTTAGATTCACGTTTAGCATCTTTAGCCCACCATTCTATGTCTGCAATAGCTTTGTCCATCTCGGACATCTTAACTTTGTTTACTTCTTTTTTAAGTAGTTTACTAAGTAAATTTAATACTTCGTCAGCTTCTGGGAATTCTCCCCAGCTGTTGTATGTCCATTTAACTTTGTTGATTAAGAATGCTACTTGTTTGGCTGTAACATAACGATCAGTAGTCGTTGAGTGCCCAACTGGTGCTGTGTTTACTTTAGCTTTGTGCATCTCATCGGCTGAAGCTATTGATTCAATAACACCTATTCCCATAAAACCAAGTGCACGACCTACAGCCGATGTTTCAGCGTTTTCAAGTGCAGCAGTTTTGTTTACCATGCCGTCACCAATTACAGCTTGTGAATATCCTGTAAATTGTCGCATAGATTCTTTTATATCAGGTCTTACAATAGCCTGTATAATAATCATTTCACTAGTTGGTTCAGATACAAGGTTTGTAATGATTGACCCATTAGGATAGTTCTCATTAAAGAATTGTACTCGGTCAGACACTAGGACATATTTCTTACCTTTGATGTCTATTGCTTTGCTGGTTAATGATTTAGAAGTCATCTTAACAGTGCTCCTTACATTGTGTGCAGTATTCGCCAGCTTCCGTTATAGGTGCTCCGCAACATTCGCTTAAATTAGTTTCATCATCATAAGGTATATCTAATCGGTACTCATCAATAACTTCTCTTTTAGCTAATTTTATAAGTGACTGTATAGTTTCTTTGAAATCTTTGTCACTTAATCCAGGTTTGTTTGTGTGAAAGTTAGCGTGCATCTTAATAGCTTCATCTAACATTATGTATATATTCTAATAGTAGATTCTTTATGTCAGATACTATTGCTGATTGTTCTTCCATAACAGCCGATAGATCATCTAATGAATCAGTTAGGTTTGTTAATACTTCTTCGTCCACCCTATTCTCCTATGCCTCTCCAGTACTCAGCGTCTAACCACTCAGTATCATCATTTTCTGCTTGTCGGTTTAATTCTGCATGATATTCAGAGTCAGATACACCTGAGCAATCTTGTGCTGGGCATTCTACATGCATCTCATCACATGCTTTGTCGTACCATACGCTAAGGTCTTTGTGTGAGCAGACAAACTCATCATTGTCACCAAGAACCCAAGTTCCTGTGTCTATATGCTTTACGTTAATAGTTGTTTTCATAGGGCGTTTACTCCTTTAATTAGTTTACTTAAATAATTATAAGCTTAAGTATAGGATATGTCAACACTTTTTTATATAAATACTATGTGATATTTCTCACATTAAAAATAGCCCCAATGAAGGGACTATTAGGGGGCAAGAGAGTTGAGAGTAAACGCACTAATAACTAGCGCCCCAAGTGTATTATACAGTACTTGATTATATTTAATTTGTTATGTTACTATAAGCACGTTGAATCGGTGCATCAAAGTACATTAAGGGACCCACTCCCGCTAATAAGATTTTTTCATTTAATCGACAATCAAACTTTTTACTCCCAAAAAGAGAACTACACAAAAAACATAAAGAGCCTGCGCACTAGGCTCTTTTTTAATGTTTGACAATAATGAGATTGAGGCATAGTATAGATATAACTATTTGTTTCACGATAAATAGAAAAGAACCCATATCGCTGGGTTCGGGCGTTGTTTCACTATATACAATTATAGACCAACCAATCTATTTGTCAACACATATAGTTATAAATACTTTTACAACTTAGTTTACAGCACTAAACAAAACTGTAGTTATGATCTCGCTCAAGGTATAGCTAATAGTGTGTGATAAATCCAGGCTCTGATTAATACCGCTAAACGTCATCCTGGTCTAATGCTGAATATAGTTATCAAAAAAACAAGGAGAACTGGTGAGCTGGCACACCTAACTATATTCTGTGTTACACATTAAGATCCACTAACTTAAAGTAAAAGTAATAACAAGAGGGTAACCTAGCTACAGGTAAGGCGGAGATAGTGCCTAAATGTTATAATGCTATTGTTCTGGTGCAGTACCAAAATAGTACATATGACTTAAATCTTTGCACGAGGAGCCAGAACACTCTATGCCCTTGTAGCTCAGTTGGTAGAGCAATTGTTTTGTAAACAATAGGTCGCAGGTTCAAATCCTGTCGAGGGCTCCAGAGTATTGACATAGTTTTATGTGGATAGTACAATAGTAGTTAGATTGTTGGATAACTCCAAAAATTAGAAGCCTTTTGCTGTAGGGCTTCTTTTTATTTGCATTGACATATTGTAACGCTTATGCTATACTTATATGTAGTTAGGTTAACTAACGTACTTGCAGCAAGTTGGAACACTCCTACTGTAAAGAGCGTAAAACCTAACTTTTTTAATTGGTGTTATAATGTAGTTAATATGGCTGAA
>CAILDT010000314.1 GCA_903833025.1 uncultured Bacteroidota bacterium
ATAAATTGTTTTAACATATTATATTAAATTAAATTTTTTAACCTTCATAATTAACAAGATCATAATTATTCCAATCAATTAAAATATTATCTGCAGCGTGAATTATATCAAAACTTTTGTTAAAAGGTAAAAGATTTTCATAATGCCATTGTGCAGCATTCTCAAAAGGGATATAACGATACGCACGTTTTTTATATCTCGACAATTTATATAATAATTTTAAATCATAGTCTTTTTTAAAATCACGTTGCTCAAGCAATCCATCAATTAGGTTGATAGTATAATTTGCTATTCCAGAAGGTTTTGGGGTGCATAGAGATGTCGCTTCTATTCCTAATTTTATCATATAACTTAAGTTTATATAGTTCTATAAAGATTCAAATATTCTTTTGCCGAATTTTCCCACGAAAATTGTTTTGTCCATTCAATAGACCGTTTTGATTTTACTTGATCAAAATCTTTCAGTCCTTTCTCAAATGTTTCAACCATAGTTTGAGGTTCAAAATTCTTCCAGAAAAATGCTTCTGGTCCTCCTACTTCGGGCAAACTAGTAAGGTTAGATAAAAAAACAGGTTTGCCAATGCTCATTGCTTCCACTACTGGAAGCCCAAAACCTTCAGTTAGAGAAGGCAATACAAACGCTTTACAATTTTTGTACAACCAATATTTTTCATCATCATTAATAATTCCAGGAAGATGCAGTTGTTCGGCAACATTCATTTGTTTCGCAGATTTTATAAGTTGATGTGCGTAATCAGCATTATTATTTCCTGCGATTACTAAATGTAGCTGTTTATTGTTTTGCAATAAAGGAAGTAGAGAATGGAAATTCTTTTTTGGAGAAATAATTCCAATTGAAAAGATAAAATCATTAAACACTATAAATTTCGGTATTGCTGCATCTTCAATTATTCTAAGCGAATTACCATTTGTAATTACATAAATCGGTTTCTCTTTCAACTCAAGATTTTCGCGAACAATCATTTCTGTAAATTTTGAAATGACCGTAATAGCTGACGCTCTGTCAACTCTTTTTTGCAAACTTTTCAATTTTCTTTTTTGTTTCGACCCTTTGTACTTCTCTAGAAAATTCAAATCGTGAATAGTAAGAATTAGTTTAGTTTTTTTGCTTGTTGGTAAATAATGAGAATCTTGCTGCAGGCAATGCCAGACATCATAATCAACACTATTCATCGGAATAACTTTATGAAAAGGAGTGTGTTTCACATAATTAATTTCTTCTCCAAAAATATTCTTTTGAACAGAAGGTAAGTAAAAATCTAATTCTAAATCAGCAGGTTTTAGTTGTTGAAATTGTTCTCCCACATTTATACAAAACTGTCCTAACCCGCTGTTAGGGTTCTTCAATTTTTCCATCTCCACCAACACTCTTTTCATTTGTATAACGCTTTTAGTTTCGAATACTTTAAATAAGTGGATTCTGCTGAGATTTTGCAAATTTGAAAACCATAGTAACCATCAAGCATTCCGAACTTCAGAAAATAACTTTGAATAAACTTTACCGTTGGGCTAATATATAGTTTCACCCAACTTGCTTTTACACCTTCGGCAAATAAAGCATTAGCAGAGATGGTAGTAAACTTATCAGTTTGTTTTTTATGCCCTTCTATAGAGTAATAACTATAGTGTAAAATATCACCTTTTAAATACCCTGCATTTTTATCACCATCTTTTAATTCGTATTTATCGTGGGGATTTACTCCTCCCCAGCTTCCACTTCGCGAATTCCATAAACGCAATTTTTTATCTGGATACCATCCACAATGGTATATCCATTTGCCACAATAATTAGTCAGTCGGTTCATATAATATCCTTCGTGTTGCCAGTTGTTTTTTATTTTCAGAATAGATGTTACCAGCGTTTCATCTAATGCTTCATCAGCATCCAAAGATAATATGTGAGGATATTTTGCTTGTGTAATTGCCCAATTCTTTTGCTCAATATGTCCTTCAAATTTATGCTGCACAAATCGAGCACCTTTTGTTTTACAAATTTCTTCGGTTTTATCTGTAGAAAAAGAATCAATAACCACCACATCATCGGCTATCTCCTTTATTGAATCAAGACAGCGACCTATATTTTTTTCTTCGTTAAAGGTAATAATAACTACAGAAATTTCTGGCATTTCAAAAAGGAATAAATTAATTTGACGTTCGCAAAAGTACTAAAATTATCTCCTTATCTTTGCGACTCTATGACGAGCGGTAAAACACTTCTACAACAATTAAAACAAGGCGACAAAAAAGCTCTTGCCCGCTGTATTTCTATTGTTGAAAATGAATTGGAAGGTTACGAAGAAATTCTTACTTCCCTTAAAATAAATCAATCTATTGCTGTTATAGGTGTTACGGGTCCTCCTGGGGCAGGCAAAAGCACTTTGATTAATGCTGTAATTAAAAAACTTACTGCCGATAATAAATCTGTTGGCGTAATTGCCATTGACCCTACTTCACCTTTCAATTATGGTTCCTTGCTTGGTGATAGATTACGAATGGCTGAACATTTTACCAATGAGAATGTTTTTATTCGCTCCCTTGCCACGCGTAGTTCGTTAGGTGGTTTATCGGCGAAAACAATTGAGATAGTAGATGTGATGCGCAGTTTTCCGTTTGATTATATTTTTGTGGAAACGGTGGGAGTAGGACAAAGTGAAGTGGAGGTAGTTGGCTTAGCTGACACAACAGTGTTGGTTTTGGTTCCTGAGTCGGGTGATGATGTGCAAGCAATGAAATCGGGGATTATGGAAATTGCTGATGTGTTTGTTGTAAATAAAGCCGACAGAGATGGTGCGAATACGTTTATTAAAAACATTATTCAACTGGTACATTCTAAATCAGTAAGCGACTGGAATACCCCAGTAATAAAAGGTATTGCTACAAAAGGTGAAGGAGTGGACGAATTAATAGAAGCAATTAACAAACATCATAAAACAGGAGCTAACAAGAAACGTTCTTATTTAATGGCTGAAAAAGCATACCGCTTGATTCAGAATTCGAGGATGAAAGATATTAGTAAACAATTACTACAACAACAGATTGAAAAAGAAATGAAGAAGACGGATTTTAATTTATACCGTTTTGTGAAAGAGAGTTAGTTAAATACTACCTGCTTCCATTGTTGGATTCACCTTTTTAACCAACCCTTGCAACACCTTTCCTGGACCAACTTCAGTAAAAGAAGAAGCACCATCAGAAATCATTTGCTGTATAGTTTGCGTCCATTTTACAGGAGCAGTAAGTTGAGAGATTAAATTCATCCTAATTTCGGCAGGGTCGGAAACAGCACTTGCCGTTACGTTTTGATACACTGGGCAAATTGGCTGATGAAAAGTGGTAGCGTGAAGCGCAGCAGCCAGTTCAATACGGGCAGGTTCCATAAGCGGAGAATGAAATGCACCGCCAACCGGCAGCACTAACGCACGTTTAGCTCCTGCAGCTTTCATTTTTTCGCAGGCAATGTTTATCCCGTTTATACTTCCTGAAATGACGAGTTGCCCGGGGCAGTTATAATTCGCGGCCACCACCACATCTCCATAATGAGAAATTTCGGAACAAATGTTTTCAATTATTTTTTCATCGAGATTCAATATAGCAGCCATCGTTCCAGGATGTTGTTCGCAGGCATATTGCATTGCTATGGCTCTTTTAGAAACTAATACCAGTGCATCTTCAAACGACAATGTTTTATTTGCTACTAATGCGGAGAATTCTCCTAAGCTGTGTCCTGCAACCATATCAGGGTGCATCACATCACTCTTAGTAGCTGCTAATATTACCGAATGTAAGAATATTGCGGGTTGAGTTACCTTAGTTTGTTTCAACTCTTCATCTATTCCTCCAAACATAATGTCTGTAATTCGGAAACCAAGTATATCATTTGCTTTCTCAAATAATTGTTTTGCTCCTTCGGATGTTTCGTATAGGTCTTTGCCCATACCTACAAATTGTGAACCTTGCCCGGGGAATATGTATGCTTTCATACAGTATATTGCTTTATTGTTGAATTGTTATATTGTTAAATCGTTTCAAAAGTACTAAATAAAAAAGTCCCGCAACAATTGCAGGACTTTTTTTATTCGCATTATATAAAGTGTGCCTATTTTCTATTGCCCATAAAACGTAGCAGGAACATAAATAAATTAATAAAATCTAAATAAAGATTAAGTGCGCCCATTATTATTAACTTGCTTGTAGCAGCTGTGCCTAACTGAATACCTGCACCAATGTTTTTTAGTTTTTGCACATCATAAGCAGTTAATCCTGTAAAAACTAATACACCTACAAAAGTTATTATTGCGTTTAATCCTTCGCTGTGCATATTCATATTTACAAGCTGAGCGATAATTAATCCTACTAATCCCATAATCATAATAGAACCAAACTTGGTTAAGTCTGTTTTAGTTGTATATCCTACAAGTGCCATTACGCCGAACATACCCGATGTAGCAATAAAAGTTCCGTAAATAGTACTTTCTGCGTATTGTTTGAAAATAAAACTCATACTCATTCCCATTACTGCCGAAAATAACAAGAAGATAAATAACAACACGGGATAAGAAAGGCGATTAAAGCCAAAAGAAATAACGAGGATAAATGCTAAAGGCGCAAACACAACTCCGATACCCAACCCTGTAAGTCCCATTCTGCCAGTTGCTGGATCCACACTTCCTAATAAAGCTTTCAGGCTATCATCTAATCCAAAGTAGTAAGCAACAACAGCTGTAATAGCCAATGCGGCAAACATCCACGAAAATACGGATGACATAAATGTTTTAGAAATCGCTTTTGTTTCCTCCTGCGATTGAACGTAATTAAAATTATTTGTTTCCATTTTTTTTATTTGTTTTTAAAGTTATTAATCAGGGTACAAAGATAATACCGATTGTAATATAAATGCAAAAATGTCAGTTGTTTTATTAATGCAATTTAGCACCAATTAAACTAATAAACTCTTTACGGGTGGTGTCTTTCAGGAACTCGCCTGTGAATGCAGAAGTAGTGGTAACAGAGTTTTGTTTTTGAATACCGCGCATTTGCATACATAAGTGCGAACATTCTATAACTACTGCCACGCCAAGCGGTTTGAGGGTTGCTTCAATACAATCTCTAATCTCGGTTGTTAATCGTTCCTGGACCTGCAACCTGCGTGCAAAAGCATCAACCACACGCGGTATTTTACTTAGCCCAACAATACAGCCATTGGGAATATAAGCTACGTGCGCTTTTCCGAAGAAAGGCAACAAATGATGTTCGCACATTGAATATACTTCTATGTCTTTTACAATCACCATTTGTTTGTAATCTTCTTTAAACATTGCGTCCATTAATATCTTCGCCGGATTCAAATCATACCCGTGAGTAAGAAACTGTAATGATTTTGCAACCCGTTCAGGGGTTTTAAGCAACCCTTCGCGGTCGGTGTTTTCACCCATTTCATTTAAAATGGTTTTGTAATTAGCAGCAATCTTGTCAATAGATTTAAGATTATACCTGTCTATCTTTTTGTATCCGTCTAAATCATCAAATTCGTCGTGGCTCATATATTTTTAGTTAATAGTTAATAGTAATTAGTTAATAGGTTAGTTGTATATTCAGCTATTTGATATTAATTAGTAATGGCTATTGCCTATTAACTAATTACTATTAACTGCCTTTTATTCTCCAAAGTATTCTACATAATTATTCTCGGTTTCGCAAAGCTTAACGCAATGTAAGGTACAATCAAGTTTATTTATATGTGGCAATAGTTCTTTCCAAATGGCAATAGCTACATTTTCGGTAGAAGGCATTAATCCTTTCATAAAATCTACATCCAGATTAAGGTTTTTATGGTCTAACTTATCAGTAATATAAGTACGGATAACTAAACTCAATTCCTTTAGGTTTACTGAATATCCCATATCAGGGTTCACTTCGCCTTTTACGGTTACGTATAAGTTATAATTATGTCCGTGCCAATTAGGGTTAGCGCATTTGCCAAACATTTCATTGTTTTTTTCTTCGCTCCAACTTGGATTATGCAACTTATGTGCGGCATTAAAATGTTCTCGTCTTGTTATATAAATCATATTATTTTTAAAATAGAGCGCAAAGATACGAGGTTTTAAGTATCGATGCTTAAAATTGGTAACTTTGCCACCCTATGAAAATTCTAATTATTGTAGCTACAAAAAAGGAGGTAGAACCATTATTAAGTAAATTGGGTTTATTCGATGTATCGACTGATAGTTTTATTAAATTCGATTATAATGAAATAGAAATCGCTATCACAATTGCAGGAGTTGGAATGGTGAAAACCGCAATGAAAACAAGGCATTTACTGCTAACTACAGGTTATGATATGATGCTCAATGTCGGTATTTGTGGTAGTTTTAATAAGAATTTAGAAATAGGAACTGTTGTAAATATAGTTGAAGATTGTTTTTCTGAATTAGGCGCTGAAGACGGAGATGAGTTTTTAAGTTTGGAAGAGATGGGATTGGAAAGAGATACAAAGGTTTTACTTTCCGATTCAGAAACGCAAATTGATAATTATGTAATAGATTTATTACCAAAAGTAAATGGCATTACAGTAAATACTGTTCACGGAAATGAAAGAAGTATTGATAAAGTTGTTAGTCGTTTTCACCCAATGGTAGAAAGTATGGAAGGGGCGGCTTTTATGTTGGCTTGCAAAGGTTTTGCAATGCCCTACGCTCAAATTCGTGCCGTTTCCAATTTTGTAGAAAGAAGAAACAAAGACAATTGGAACATCCCCCTCGCGATAGAAAATCTCAATAAAAAAATGTTAGAAATATTAGATGCCTTTTAATACTTTATGAATCCAACCACTCTTACTATAGGTTTTAGCCCTTGTCCTAACGATTGTTTTATTTTTGACGCAATGATTCATCATAAAATAGATACTGAAGGTTTAGAATTTGATGTATTTATGGATGACGTGGAAACATTGAATCAAAAGGCGTTCGATAATAGCTTGGATATTACAAAACTATCGTACCACGCCTACGCATACATTACCCGCGAATATCAATTATTAAATGCCGGCAGTGCATTGGGCAATGGTTGCGGACCACTTTTAGTAAGTATGAGCAGCGATGCCAATTATGTAATTACTAATTTGGAATCGAAAATGTCGAACATTACCATTGCTATTCCTGGTACATTTACTACTGCCAGTTTTTTGTTGGGTCTTGCTTTTCCGTTTGCTATTAATACTGTAGAAATGAGGTTTTCGGAGATAGAAGATGCTGTGGTGAGAGGCGAAGTGGATGCAGGAGTTATTATTCACGAAAACCGTTTTACGTATCAAGACAAAGGGTTGAAGAAAATAATAGACCTTGGCGAATACTGGGAAACATTAGCCATTGCTCCTATTCCGTTAGGTGGCATAGTTATCAAACGAGATTTTTCGGAAGAGATGAAACAAAAAGTAAACCGTGTAATACGCCGCAGTGTGGAGTATGCATTTGCCAATCCTGATGCAAGCAAAGTGTTTGTAAAGCTGCATTCGCAAACGATGCACGACGATGTAATTAAAAAACATATTGAGTTATATGTTAATGAATATTCGCTGGACTTAGGAGACAAAGGAAAACGAGCAGTAAAACTTTTGTTTGATAAAGCTCAGGAAATGGGATTGATAGAGAAAATTGAAGAAGAGATATTTTTAATGTAATATGCACTCGTCATTGCGAGCGCAGCGAAGCAATCTCATATAAAGAGATTGCTTCGGGCGAAAAGCCCTCGCAATGACGATTTGTAATTAGTAATTTGTAATATGATAGTAGTAACAGGTGCAGCTGGCTTTATTGGTAGCTGTTTGGTAAGTAAGTTAAATCAATAAGGATTTAAAGATATTGTAATTGTTGATGACTTTTCGGATGAATCAAAAATGAAAAATCTGGAAGGAAAAATATATTCTCAACAAATCCACAGAGATGATTTTATACAATGGTTAACCGATAACCAGCGGTTTGTACAAATGGTTTTCCATATTGGCGCGCGCACTGATACCACTGAATTTAACAAAGCTATTTTTGATAAACTCAATCTTAATTATACCAAAGATGTTTGGAATGTATGTGTTGAGTTTGGCTTGCCTTTAGTGTATGCTTCATCAGCAGCTACTTATGGTTTGGGAGAGTTTGGGTATGAAGATAATCACGAAGTAATAGAAAAACTAAAACCACTTAATCCGTATGGCGATTCGAAAAACGAGTTTGATAAATGGGCAATAAAACAAGAACGTAAACCTTATTTTTGGGTAGGATTAAAATTCTTCAACGTGTATGGACCTAACGAATATCACAAAGGACGAATGGCTTCGGTAATACTGCACGCACACGCACAGATAAAAGAAAAAGGCGAAGTAAAACTATTTCGCTCCCACAATGCCGATTATAAAGATGGCGAACAACTACGCGATTTTGTGTATGTAAAAGATGTGGTATCGGTTTGTTATTTTCTGCTACATCACCGCAAAAATTCAGGAATTTATAACCTCGGTTCGGGCAAGGCACGCACCTTTTTAGATTTAGTAAACAATACTTTTGCAGGCGTAAAAAAGCAACCAAACATTCATTTTATTGATACCCCTGCCGACATTCGCGATAAATATCAATATTATACCCAAGCAAATATGGCAAAGTTAAAATCCATCGGATATGATACCCCATTTTATACGTTAGAAGAAGGTGTGAAAGATTATGTGGAGAATTATTTGGAGGAGGGGAAATATTATTAGGCGTTGGTTGTTGGTTAGTAAGCAACAAAAAACCCGCTTCTTTTTCAAGAGCGGGATTTTTTATGTTGTCATTCGGAGCGTAGCGAAGAATCTCTCCTTTCTTATATAATAGGTGTAGCAAGTATAGCAGAATAATTACCATCACCTGCATCGTTGCTGAAACATACAGCGATATAACAAATTTTACCAATCATATCTTCTGTAAAAGGAATATCAAAAAGCATTGAACCACTTTCCATTTCAGGTAAAAGCTGGGCAAGCGTTGGAATAGGTTTATCTGCCTCCAAAATAAGCATCATTACTTTTACTCTCCTTGTTCCCGGAGGTTTAGCATTGCTATCTGGCTCTGCTAAATCATACGCACGGAATTCGTTATTCAAATGATTAACTTTTTTGGACGAAACACCTGCATCTTCAGTTGGTTTAGGAATACTGCTTCTTCTTGCTGCATTGGTGTGAATGTCGCAAATTGCTTTGTCAAGTTCGGTAGGAAACACAGTAGGACTGTTTTTCATTTGCAATTTCAAACCATCGGTGTATGCTTTATAAAGGCGGTATAAAGCATTTATTTGTGCGGTATTTACTCGTCCATAAGTTGCAGGGTTAAGGTATGCAAGGTAAGCAGGATTCCAGATTGCCAAAAAGGCAGCTAAATCAACAAGTTGAGCAGCAGTAAGACCAAGCCGAGCTGCGTTGGCAGGAATAACTGCATAAGGCACGAAGAACGTAAAATAAATGTTAAAGAATACGATTGTTTTGCTGTAGTTTATCATAATATATAGTTTTAATTGGTTTACGATTTTAATTTTGACGGCTCAAAAGTAAAATCATACTATATATATGACGTTAAATTGGAAGAGTTATCCCCTAGCTTCTTTTTTTACCCTTTTCCTTAAGGATGTTTAATTAATCTAATTTTATATTGATTACTTAAAGAAGCAGTACAAAAGTAATAAAAAAAAATGAATAAATTAGCTTTATTCCTTTTATTCTCGATAGTTATTAACAATTTGAAAATTTTTATGGAAACACTTTTTTAATTGCTTTTCTGGCAAATCTCTCCGAAAAACCCCAAATTTCGTACATAAGCTTGCCAAAACTTTGTACAAGTTTGTACATTTATTCTGCAAGCTTGCCAAAAGTTTCTTGAAGCTTGCCAAAAGTTTTGGCAAGCTTTTAGAATATTTCCACTAGTTTGTAGAATGTTTTCACAAACTAAAA
>CAILDT010000315.1 GCA_903833025.1 uncultured Bacteroidota bacterium
AATGCAAATATTAATTTTAAAATTGGTATGTGTTATTTGAATTCTGCAACATATAAAACAAAATCGATTCCTTATTTTGAAGAAGCTGTAAAAAGCACTTCGGCTAAATTCAAAGAACTTTCTATAAAAGAAACGAATTCTCCGCTCTCCACTTATTTCTATTTGGCAAAAGCATACCAGCTAAATTACGAATTTGATAAAGCAATAACGATGTACGAAAAATATAAAACAATATTGGGCACTGATAAAAAAAATGCGTCGGAAGTGGAAGAAATGAATCACTATATAGAAACGTGTAATAATGGGAAAGAGTTAATAAAGAAGCCAGTGAATATAGTAGTAACGAATCTAGGCGAAGGCGTTAATACTAAATACCCAGAATACTCTCCTGTGGTTTCGCTGGATGAGGAAACATTAATTTTTACATCGCGAAGAAATGGGGGCACAAGCGATTATTTACTGCCAGATGGGCAATATTTGAAAGATATTTATATTTCAAATTATGTGGATGGCAAATGGGGGAAAGCTACTTTAATAAGTCCAAACATTAATAGTATGGATTGCGAAGCAAGTATAAATTTATCGAGCGATGGTACAAATTTATTGGTTTATAAAGATGATAACGGAGATGGAAATATTTATGAAAGCGAATTAAAAGGAAACAATTGGGGAACGTTGAAATATGAAATGTCGCCCATTAATTCGGCTGCTTGGGAAACTCACGCTTGTTATAGTTCTGATAACAGAGTACTTTATTTTGTGAGCGACAGAACAGGCGGATTTGGCGGGCGCGATATTTATAAATGTTTAAGACTGCCAAATGGAAAATGGGGACCTGCTCAAAATTTAGGAGAAAAAATAAATACTAAATATGATGAGGATGGGGTATTTATAGCTCCTGATGGAAAACAAATTTTCTTTTCGTCAAAAGGTCATAACTCAATGGGGCGATTTGATATTTTCACTTCTTTGATAAATGATGAAAATGGATTTTGGTCGGAGCCAGTAAATTATGGATACCCTGTAAACACCACAGACGATGATGTGTTTTTAATTACATCACCTGATGGTAGAAGAGCATTTTTTTCTTCGGATAAAGAAGGTGGATTTGGTGAAAAAGATATTTATATGATTCAGTTTCCTGATTATGAACCACGTGATATAACTATTTTGGTGGGTAAACTTATTAATAATTCAAACGAAGATATTTCGAACAATAAAATAGTAATCATTAATAATGAAAAAGGAGATACCACGCAAGTCGTTAATGCCAATAGTTCCACAGGAAAATTTGGAGCTAATTTGCCCGTTGGCTCCTCTTATAAAGCGAATTATTATGTCGGAGACAAATTGTTTTTCAGCGAAAACATTGATTCTCCAAAAGGAAAAGGATATAGAGCATTGAAACGTGAAGTGCCTTATAATGGAAAAAATTCGATTGATACATTAAAAAAAGCGGATACTGTAAAAGCAATTGTAGTTGATCCTGTGATAATTGACCATACAAAAAAAGTGGATCATTCCCTCGTTTTAGACACTACTCAAGTAATAGCCAAAGCCCCTGTTATAGAAAGTAAACCAACAGAAGAAGTTGCTTCTTCAACAATAAAAAAGGAATGCGACGTTCAGAAATCGTCGTATCAATTAAATTTCAAATACAATAAAAAGGAGATTGACATAAAATCACAAGAATTTAAATCGTTTATTGATGAATTAAGTATTTGCATAGAAGCTTCACCTTCCAATGTTATCGAAATTGAATCGAGTGCCTCTACAGTGCCAACAAAAACTTATAAAACAAATGAAAATCTTGCGAATGCAAGAGCAAAAACAGCTCACGATAAAATATTGAATGCATTATTAAAGAAAGGGTTTAAGGAAGCGCAAATTGTCTTCAACGAACCCAAAGCAATAGTGCAAGGACCGGAATATAAAAAAGATGCAAAAAGGAATAAACCCACTTACGAGCAATATCAATACATAAAAATAAAGATTGGCCTTAAGAAATAGGAGTGGGAGAACGGAATAAATTATAATATTTTTATTAAATTTTTACAGTAATAGATAAGATAAAAACTATATTTGTATCCTTATTGAATAACAATAATCTCTACATAATTATGAAAAAAACAATTGTACTCACACTAATTGCACTTATAAGTGTATCTGGGTTTAGCCAGAAAAAGGAATTTGATTTTGCTGCAAATATGAAACAAGCAAATTTACTTCTTCTTGAAGAAAATTATTATGGTGCTTTATCCTATCTAATGAAAGCTTACCATCAAGATTCTCTAAATCACAACGTAAATTATAAAATCGGTTTGTGTTATTTACAATCGTCTTCTAAGAAATTAAAAGCATTGCCTTATTTGGAATATGCTGCAGAAAATGTTAGCCATAACTATATCCCTGATGACCCAAAAGAAAAAGTTGCACCCGAAAAAACCTATGAATTATTAGGCATAGCATACAGATTAAAAAATCAGCTAAATGAATCGAATGCAATGTTTAGTAAATATAAAGAACTGGTAGGAACCAATAATAAAGAAATAACGGATGAATTGGAAAGGCAAATACAAATTAATGCCAATGCTGTGGATTACCAAGTTGACCACGAAGATTTGAAGGTAACCAACCTTGGCGATAGCGTAAATACGGCTTATCCCGAATATACTCCTGTTGTATCTTCTGATGAATCCACTTTGTATTTCACAGGAAGAAGACCAGACGGAACAGGAACTGAAAAAACAGATGATGGACACTATTATGAAGATATATTTGTTTGCAAAAAGAAAAAAGATGGAAGTTGGAGCAAACCGAAATCTATCGGAGATAATATTAATACTGTTGGGAATGAGGCGGTGCTGAGCATTTCGCCAAACGACCAACAATTATTTATTGAAAGTGATGCAAATGATGGAGATATATATGTGAGCCGATTTGCAAATGTAAATTGGGCAGGAGTAACTTCGTTAGGCAACAAAATAAATTCAAAAA
>CAILDT010000316.1 GCA_903833025.1 uncultured Bacteroidota bacterium
TACTTAAAACTATTTTAGGATACTTCTTTACCTTTTACGCGGTTGTATTCTACAATTTAGTCTTCTTAATTTTTTTAAAAGCTACTTTTTCCCAATTAAGCACTGCTATTTGTCCATTAAGTATGCTTAAAAACTAATTTTGAACTCTTTTGGCTTTTTAGGACTCTTAATTTAATAATTGGGATTCGTTTAGGTATTTTTTGGTTCTTAATTCAATTTTAAGAGTAAACCTAAACTAAAACTGATTAATTTAGAAAAATTGGGTTAGTGTTCCGTTGTAAACCCTAATGGCTCACCACTAGTTTTTTGGTTGCAACAATTTTATGGTCGGTTATTAACGAATAAAAATAAATACCATTATCCAACTCATCCGTATTTATTTTTGTTTCGCCTTGTTTCGTCGTTAACGCTATTTGTTTTAATTCGTTACCCAATACATTATATAAAGCAATGTAACTTTTGCCCGTATCGGTATTTACATTATATTTAACCGAAACCACTGATGTAGCAGGGTTAGGAAAAGCATCGGAAACAGTATTTGCATTACTTGCTAATTCGTTTACCCCTAATGTAGAGCAATAACGGATGGTTACACTGCTAGAATCGTTAACATTATTAGGGTCGTAAAAATGATAATTTACCAAACGGCACATACTCGAAAGCCCTGAAACAAAAATGGCGTGAAAGCCGCCACCTGCAAAATCCAGTGTATCCATAGCTGCAAGTGTAGCTGTATGTGGCGATAAGTTGGTACCAAATGTGTAACAATATCCTCCCCAACAATATTGTGTGGAATCATCAGCAGCCATTGTTATTATAGAACGTCGTACTTTATATGTGCGAGGTTGGTTGGTTGAATTATGAACAAGCACAGGAGTAGTAGTATTGGAACTGGGAGCTATAACAATATTAATAACCCCATTAGTAACATCATTATAATTGACATCATACAATACAATACTTTGGCTTTTGCCAATTAATACTGATGAAAGAAGTATAATAAGAGTAAATAATTTTTTCATAATGAGTTGTTTTACTTATAAATGATTAATAGACAAAAATAAAAGTTTTCAAAAATACTTAAAAAAATGTTAGGAATATTAAAAATTATATATACTTTCGTGGTTCGTAATAAGAGTTCTCTTAATAATTAACTAAAATAAAAAACAAAAATGAAAAAACTATTACAATTAACAACAGCACTTGTACTTATGTTTTCAGCAATGGAAAGTAAGGCACAAGTAGTAAATGGTACCCTTTCGCCCGATTGGACATTTACAGGTATTGATGGTGTACGTTACCATTTAGACAGTATTCTTAATGCAGGAAGAACTGTAGTGATTGATATTTCTGCGGCGTGGTGTGGTCCTTGCTGGGCATATCATAATTCTGGAGCATTGGATAATTTATGGGCAGACCACGGTCCAATGGGCGCACCGGGAGTGAGTGCAAGTACTACTAATGATATGATGGTATTTTTAATTGAAGGAGAGTTAACAAATACTTCTCAACAATTACACGGTATTTATCAAGCTCCTGGCGGTTATGCAGGTTCAACACAAGGAGATTGGACGTTGAATACCAATTACCCAATCATTGATTTATCAAGCTCTACACCAGGTGCAGGCACATTGTTATCGGATTATAGCTTAACTTATTTCCCTACTTGTGTTATGATTTGCCCTGATAGAACAATGACCGAAGTGGACCAGTGGACAGAAGCACAACTATACACGCAAAGAGGATTATGCGCTGTTGCTGTTGCTGCTGACGACGCAGAAATGATGTCGTCAACTGCATTAAATCCAAATTTAACTGCTTGCGATAGTGTAATTCCTCAATTCCGTTTAGGAAACATTGGGTCAGCTAATTTAACTGCTTGTACTATTACTTATAAGGTAGATGGTGTGGTTCAGAAGATACATAACTGGACAGGTAACTTAATACCATATAATAATGTTATTGTTACTGGAGTAAAAGTAGGTTCGTCAATACTTGGTTCGCATACTGTTACTGCTGAAGTATCTAATCCAAACGGAGGTACCGACCCTACAATTTCAAACGACGTTTCTTCTGCATCATTTATTATTCTGCCAAATACTGTTGGTCCTTTGGTAGTTCAAGATTTTGAAGCTTCAGGTATGCCAGCTAATTGGTTAATTGGCAATGGTGGCGATGCAACTACTTGGACAAATGCTTCGGTAGGATACAACTCTACTAAAAGCGTTAAATTACAATTCCTTTATTCAACTGCAGGAAATGAAGATTATTTTATAATCGACCCTCAATCTTTCCAATGGGCTCCAAACCCATCTTTAACGTTCGATGTGTCATATGCAATGGCATCTGCAACAACTAACGACAAATTAGAAGTAGATGTATCTACCAATTGTGGTGCAACTTGGTTACCACGTTATGCAAAAGCAGGCTCTTCGTTATCTACTAATGGTGCTACTTATTTCACTTCTGAATATGTTCCTACTTCTGCAACACAGTGGCGTCACGAAACAATAAATTTAACAGCATATTCAAATAACCACGATGTGTTAATCCGTTTCAAAGGAGTTTCTGCTTCAGGTAATGATGTATATGTTGATAATATTAATGTGGCTGCACCAACAGGTATTACAGAAGAAACAAATGTATCATCAGTATCTGTTTATCCTAACCCAATGACAAACAATGCAACAGTTGATTTTACTTTAACTGATGCTTCTAAAGTAACTATTTCATTGGTTAATGCAATTGGGCAAGCAGTTTTAACTTCCGAGCTTGGTAACTTATCTACTGGAGTTCACAATTATTCTCTTAATACAGAATCACTGCGTACTGGTTTATACTTCTTAACTATTAAAACATCAACAGGAGTTATTACTAAAAAAGTTTCTGTAAATAAATAGATAGTTTTTATTGAAATAAAAAATCCGCTTTGCAATAATTGTAAAGCGGATTTTTTTGGTTGAATAAACTAATAAACTACCTCTTCAACGATTCCTCAAATGATTCGATACTTAATGCATCTGTTAGTTTGTAATCACCTATCCGAGTACGACATAAGGCAGTAAGGTGTGCGCCGCTATTTAAAGCCAAACCAAAATCACGAGCCAACGAACGAATATAAGTTCCTTTGCTGCAAACAACTTTAAAATCTACATAAGGCAAAGCAATACGAGTAATTGTAAATTCCTTTATAGTTATTGTTTTTGGTTTTATTTCCGCCGTTTCTCCGGCACGTGCAATATCATACGCACGTTTACCATTTATTTTTATTGCGGAAAACAACGGAGGCGTTTGTTCTATTGTTCCGATAAACTGTTTAGTGGTTTCATAAATCAATTCATCAGTAATATGTTCAGTAGGATAATGCGCATCAATTTCTTTTTCCAAATCGTAGCAAGGAGTAGTTGCTCCAATAAAAAATGTTCCGGTATATTCTTTTTCCTGTGCCTGATATTGTTCTATGTTTTTGGTTTGTTTACCTGTGCATACTATTAATAAACCGGTTGCAAGTGGGTCTAAGGTTCCGGCGTGCCCTATTTTAAGTTTAGGAGTTTGGGGGTCGGAGTTGGGAGTTTCTCCAGACCCCAAACTTCTAACTCCCGATTTTTTAATCAAGTATTTCATTTTATTAACCAACTGAAAAGAAGTCCAGGTAAGAGGTTTATTGATGAGAATAACTTCTCCTTTATTAAAATCAAACATTAATAAATTGGATTGAAATATTACTATTATTCAGTTGCTTGATTAGCAATCATAAATAAGTAAACGAGGAATGAAGTGCCAAGTATGATACGGTACCAACCAAACAAACGAAAACCGTATTTGGTAACGTAATTAATAAAAAACTTTATTGCCATTAATGCAACAACAAATGAAACTACACCACCAATAGCAAGTGTAGCCATATTATCTTTCGCTATTACTTCGGGGTTGCTTTTGTAAACATCCCAAAAACTTTTTACTGATGCAGCAAACATTGTTGGAACAGCTAAGAAGAAAGAAAATTCAGCAGCAAGCTTGCGAGTTAACTTTTGGCTCATACCACCGATGATGGTTGCCGCGCTTCTGCTTAACCCAGGAAATATAATTGACAACGATTGAAACACTCCTATTACAAATGCTTTTGGGTAAGAGATGTTTTTTTCTTCTTCCATATTATTCTTTGTAAAAAGTTTATCAATGAATAATAAAATAACACCTCCAACAATCATCACGCAGGAAATAAAAGTGAGATTGCTTAATGCAGCATCAATGTGTTTTTTTAATAAAGCACCAAGTATTAATGCCGGAATCATTGCTACTACCAATTTGATATAAAAAGTTATGTTTTTGAAATCAATAAACTTTTTCCAATAAATAACTACAACAGATAATATGGCTGCAAGTTGAATGACCACTTCAAATAAATTAGTAAAAGGGGTTTCTTGAATATGAAGCAACGGGTTTGCCATCTTCATATGTGCTGTACTGGAGATAGGTAAAAACTCGGTGATGCCTTCTATAATGGCAATGATTAAAGTGTGGAAGTACGACAAGGAAAATTAATCTTTTGATTTTTTCATAATGCCGAAAAGCACCACCACAAAACCAAGCAGAATAACTATTGGCGAAAGGGTGATACGGCGGAAACTAAAAATTTCTTCGGCGTGAAATTGTGCAGGGTCGTCTGAGCCACCACCAATCATCAACATATAACCGATGATTACTATTATTACTCCAACGATAAGTATTACATAGTTTTCTTTACCGAAAGCAAATCCTATTTTCTTAGTTTCTTTAGCCATTGTTTTTTAATTTTGATGAAACAAAAGTAGTAAAATATATTTGAACCCATTAAAGAGAAACTTGAAACGAGAATTAATTAAGATTTTTTAAGATTAACAGGTTGGTATCAAATCAATAAACCATTGAACTATTTTGCCCTTCCAAAAGTATTATTTCGTATCATTGCAGTCTTAATTTTAAAAAATAAAAAATGAGTAAAGTAGCATTAATAACAGGAGTAACTGGTCAGGATGGTGCATATCTTGCAGAATTGCTTTTGAGCAAAGGATACATAGTACACGGTATCAA
>CAILDT010000317.1 GCA_903833025.1 uncultured Bacteroidota bacterium
CCCCTCTCCTTGAAAAAAGGAGAGGGGTGCCAAGATGTGAAGTACATTGTAAGTTTATTGTTTTATTATTTTTCTATTCACCGTATTATTATCTTCATCTGTTATTTCGATAAAGTAAATACCGTTTGAATATTGATTAATGTTTATTAGAGATTTATTATTGTTTGGTGTTGTTTCAGTTATTATTTCGCCTAAGGTATTAAACACTTTTATACTTTTTATTTTATGTTTTGTGCTTTCAACAGTAAATGATTGGGTAGATGGGTTAGGATAAATTGAAAATTCATTATCGTCCATTGTAAGTTGTTGCACTGCCACACCACAGAGTACGGTTACATTTACGGTATCGGTTTTATAACATCCTGTAGTGTTATCGGTAACGGTTATTGTGTATGAAGTGTTAGCAGATGGTTGCGCTGTGGTGTATTGAGTGGTATCATTAGCGATGTTACCAATAGCAGGCGACCATAAATAAGAGAACGTAGCTGGGTTAATTACTGCCGAACAATAATGCAAACGCATATTGGGATGTGCTGCCATAGTAGTTCCAAAGCCGTTTATAATGGAGCATTGGTCTTGCTGATCGCTTTGAAATACTTGGCTAGAAACATACATTGTAGGTGTATATTTACATATTGCATTGTAGGTATAGCTTGGATATGGTGGTCCTTGGGTGTTGCATATTTCAATAATAAGATTAGAAACTCCATCCCAATAATAACCAAACGGAAACGAAAGTGTGTTCCACCCTACGGCAATAGTTACAGGTTGCGCCGGAAACACAGTAGTTAAGCCAGTAACATAAACGGGGGCTGTGCCAAATGTAGCAAGATTGGTACAGCCCATTTTTAATGTGTAGGTATTAAAAGTATGGGTGCAACCAGCAGGTATTGAGGATACGTACCACGACAGTTCATCTATTTTACCGGCTGCAATGCCTGCTGCTGTTAGTTCAGAGGCGGTGTATAAATACTGTTGATTAAGAGAAGTGTACCAGTTTGCAAACGGTGATGGAAACGAATAGCTTGAGTTTAACAATGTATCTGTTCCTACATCGGCTGAAGAAGCACTGCCTGTGCAAGCACCAGTGGTTGCTAATCCGCAGGGAGGGTATAGTATGTTGGCATCAAAGTTTACATTTAATATGGCGGTGCCGCCTGGGCAAATGGTAGTATCATTACTTGTGGTGAGGTTAAAGGTGGGTGTGGCCTGCGTCATAGTGATGGTGGCGGTGGCTACTGACATATCGAAACTATCGGTAACGGCGAGTGTGTAAATACCTGCACAAAGCGCTGATATTGTTAATGAATCGGAGGTGAAGCCCGAAGGACCCGACCAACTGTAGCTGTAAGGACCATAACCACCAGTGTATGTACCTACGGCTGAACCTGTGCAAGCACCATTACAAGTAATCATTGTGGGTGATATGGCTACTATAAAGTTTGGCGGTGGTGGCAGTGCTACACATATTGAAAAGGTGCTACAGGATGGGTTGCCATAAAAATCATATACTTTTAACCAATAGGTGTTACCTATGGTAAGCCCTGTTAATGTGCCTGTTTCGGCTACTCCTACACCTGTGTTATTTATACAAGCAACAGTAGTACCTCCGCAAGTGCCCGAATACACGTGTATTACAGCATCCATATTGGCACAGCCAGTTACAGTAACTACGTGTGTAGTATGTGTGGCAACAAAATTATAAAACACATCGTGGCTTGGCGCGCCGCCACAAGATGCTGGGAAGCCCGAAAAGGTAGCGGATGCAATGGTGCCTGCAATAGGGATGCAACCGTTGTGTGTTGTAAGTGTGGTGCCTGGGCAGTTGTCGTTTATGGGCTGCGCGGTGCAATTGTTAATTGATAATTGACAATTGATAATGATGATTAGGAGTATTAGTTTTTTCATTTTGTTTTTGTTCTATTTCACTTTAGAATTATTTTTGTGAGAGTGACGATACCGGTAATCAAAATTAAAATAAGCACGATGTATTTAAATTGTTTTTCAGAAATTCTCGTCAAGATTTTTTTTCCGATGAAGGTTCCGACAATACTAACCACCAACAAAATCGGAATGAGATATAGGTCGTGCTTATGCACATATCCATTTAAATAATAAACCACACTTCTGCTTGAGTCTATACCCAAGTCGATTATTGCAGAAGTTGCAATGAACACTTCCATTCTAAGATTATAAGCTGCTAAAACCATTCCTCTTATTGCTCCACCAGTTCCTAACAATCCCGCAATCAATCCTGAAAATATTCCGCCACCGATTGAATTGGATAAGGTTGGTTTCAGCGCAAGGTTTTTAAAAATAAGAAGAATTAAACTGACAGCAATCAAGAATATTGCAAGTGAGAGCTCAAGGATTTTTGTTTCAATAAACTTACTAAGAAATGCGCCCGCTATTACAAAAAGCACAGCAGGAATACCAATAGAAATAAGAAGTTTTTTATCAAATCCCTTTCTGAAAAAGGCAATCTTTGCAAGATTGCTTGATACGTGAAATAATGCGGTGATTCCTAATACTGAATAAAAATCTAAAAAATAACTGGCAATTGGAACAAAAAATAATGAGGACCCAAATCCTCCAACTGTTCCAAGAATTTCAGCAAGTAATGCTAATAGAATAAATAAGGGTAAATTCTCCAATGTTATTTTGTTTGCCGTTGTTGGTGTTTTCACCAACAACTCTTATTTTTATTTTATTCTGCTTGCAGGTGAAAAAACACCTATAAAAGGCATCGTTATCTCTAACTCGCAACACCAACAAGGGCTTAAAAATATCTGATAACGTTTGAAAGATTTATGAAGTAAAAAAAAGGGGGTTGTCCGCAGACCCTTTAAAATTAAGCGATTCA
>CAILDT010000318.1 GCA_903833025.1 uncultured Bacteroidota bacterium
ATTGTTGTTGGTATAGCATATTTTATATATTATTTATATACCCAAAATACAACAGAAGTTATTCAATCTGAACATCGTCAGATGAAACAAGAAGAGAAATATAGAAATATTCGATCAGAAAATACTGAAGAACATCAAGAGTCTCATTTAATGAATATAAAAGCAAGAATGACTGGGAAACTTTCAACAGGAGACCCAATATTGGATAAGAAAACATTTAATAAAGTAGGACAAATAGTTGGAGAAAATAATATGGAACATTTTAGCCAGAGTGCTGACTATTCATCAGAAAGAAATAATACTTCATTTCCAAAAGAACAATTAACAGCCGAAGAGCTATTGCCTCAAGATAATTCAAGTTTATGGGCACAGGTTAATCCATCAGGCGAAGGATCATTAAAAGATAGAAACTTCTTACAATCGGGCTATCATATTGGTATCAATACTGTTGGACAAACCTTAAGAAATGCTAATCTTCAATTGAGATCTGAACCTCCATGCCCTCAAGTTGTTGTATCTCCTTGGAGTCAGGCAACTATTACTCCTGATTTAGGACGCAAACCATTTGAATTGGGAGGATGCAATCAGTAATAAATAGCGGTAAGTATTTATTATAAATTATAGCCGAGCAGTCTATCGCGGATATCCCTACCGGCATCTCATGCCTACATATATCAACAGAATTAATATAGGCAAAGAGAGCACTGTTTGTATAACATCTCCATAAACCCGTTGTTTATTGATGATGTCTGCTACATCCTGTGGCGGTTTTCTTATCTCACCCGGACAATAAAATGAGGCGAGTTCCTCATAGTACTTCGCTTTATATCGTACATCGACAGCACTATGATTTCGCACATCATCAAAAAACTTAGAAACGATTTCCGCGACGTTTCCACACAAATCATGTGCGGAAGATTTAACTTTTGGAATCATAGTTTCTACTATGTTCGTGCACTGCATTCCATATGCATTTTCTGCTAATTGATTTATCAATAAAGCAAATGTCGGTTGACACGGACTATAGTAAGTGTCTTGTACAGGCGGAAAATGCGGTGTCGTTAGACATTTATGTCTCTCTGGACTATAGTATATGTAGTTATTTTTCGGCAACGAAAATGTCGTTGGATTTAAGTGATAGTTGGCGCCTATATGGCGCTGGTATTCCTTCAATTCGGCTTGATAATCTGCACATGTAACGACATGGTAATGCACGCTACGCGCATAGGAGCACGTGAATAAGAATGACAAAAACAAAAACAACAGAAAAAAATTGTTAATCATTTTTATGATGAGGTGAATTACCCCAAGAAATAGATTTAATAGATTTAATATATTTATCCGTCGATTTTTATTATGCTGACTATTTACCATATATTTAAACATTACATGTGTCATTTCTAAAGTGATCAATAAATATTTTATAAAAACCCTCGAAATAAAGGTTAAGGGCGGTGATTCGCCAGATAATGTAATAACGTGTATAGTCCTATCACAAATAGGACTAACGCACTATATACGTAGCACGCATCTTTCTTGTATCTCTCTACAAGAATAGCATGCGCCTTTTTTGAGACCCATGTCTCATCAGTGTCACAATAGGTTTTTTGCACTTTTTCAAACAAACCTGTCCAGTACAAATGATAATGTGTGCAAACGCCATTTTCGACATCATCCGATACGGGTTTTGCTATTTTTTGACCCACTGTGCATAGTTCTGACACTGCTTTATCCATCGATGGAATGGTGGTCTCCAATACGTAGTTGCATCCTAATGCCTTCGCACCTTCCTCGATTTTCGGAATGGCTTCAAAAATGTATTTTGGATAAGGAGACGATAAATCGCCTTTCTTGATTTTAACAATTTTCGGAAAGGCTTTCAAAATGTCTGACATATAAGTTGCACCATCTGTTATACGGTGGGCATTGTCATTGATGGTTTTACATGTATCAATAACAATATTAAGGACTCTGCGCCCATCTGTATTGATAAAAAATAAAAATAAGAGTAATAGTAATAGTAAGAGCAATATCTTCATTCTTAATAGCACTATTTACACGATGAATATAGATTATAAATATTTAATATATTATCCGTCAATTTTTTATAGTTAAATATCCTATGGAATATCAACCTTAGACTATTTATAAGGGTTGGTATTAACCGAGATTGTGTATTGCTGATAGTCCGCTGAATAGCAGACTACGAGCAACACACAATATTGAAGAGAAACATTAGTATGATGCAAATCACCATGAGAATACTATCCCAGAACAGGTGCTCCGTGTTGGCAACCTTTGATGCTGCGAGGAGTTTTCTACGGTTATTCGCCGTCATACTGTTTTGTTGTGAGTGACAGGTCCTAAAGAACACCTCGCTGTGTTTGTTAGGCGTACCCAACTTTTCTTCGTTACAAGTGGACAGATATCTAACATACTTTTTATAGGCATCAAGGTCTTCTGGGCTTGCCTTTTCTTGTTTTTCTAGATAAACTAAAAACTTCCGGATGTCCTTCATTGCATCCTCGCACAACTTAGTTTTTTCTAGACCTGCACGTTCGATCTTTTTAAACACAGGATCAGAGCAACCCAATATGCTGGCTTTCTCGCGTAGTGGATATATGGTTCTTGCATTATCTATGTGATCGTATATACCAATACATGTTGGTACATTTTTGCTCGAATATTCGTCTGCAATCTCACATCTCAATATATTATCCCCTTGGATTAATCCTATATCGTTGATTACAAACGAACATATAGCCCAAAAAAATAATCCCAACATAATGGCTGATGCGGCTGTGCATTCAGTGACCCCCATTTCAATCAAATATAAATATTTAATATA
>CAILDT010000319.1 GCA_903833025.1 uncultured Bacteroidota bacterium
ATTTTTTTATTTAAGTATTTTATTTACAAGAAAAAAGAATGCCACAAATTCACAAACGGTAAATAAAATTAGATATTAATTTTAAACCTGTGAATCTGTGGCATCTCCTGCTCTTTATTTATTACTCTTCAGTTGGTTTATCTGTTTCCTTCGCATCATCATTTGCATCAGCATCTGGTGGAGTAGTGTTGTCAGTAGCATCAGTAGTTTCAATACCATCTGCAGGTGTAGTACCTTCAGCTATTTCGCCAATCACTTCTTCTTCCTTATCCACTTTGGTAACAGCTGCTATCTCATCATTTGCTCTAAGTGTTATTAATTTAACACCTTGTGTATTGCGTCCTGCAACGCGTAAAGTTGCAATAGGCATACGAATAAGTAAGCCAGATTTATTAATAATCATTAAATCATCCTTATCTGTAACCGCTTTTATAGCTATCAAATTACCTGTTTTTTCGGTAATTTTAAGAGTAATAACACCTTTACCACCACGATTAGTAATACGGTATTCATCAATATCCGAACGTTTTCCAACTCCATTTTCTGAAACCACCATTATATCGCTTAATGTATCTGGCATCGCAATCATTCCAATAGCTTCATTTCCTTTTTCCAATAGTTTAATAGCTTTTACACCCGCACCATTCCTTCCAATCGGTCTTACTTTCGATTCATTAAAACGAACAACTTTACCAAATTTAGAAGCGATTAACATTTCACAAGTGCCATTTGTTAGTACTGCTTCAAGCAACGAATCTCCGTCTTTTATACCAATTGCAATAATACCATTAACACGAGGATTTGAATACGCTTTCAATCTTGTTTTTTTCATTATACCATTTTTGGTACACATAATAATGTAGTTATTCATTAAGTATTCCTGGTCTTTCAAATCCTTTACATTAATATAAGCTTTCACTTTATCATCACTCGGAATTTGAATCATATTTTGAATTGCACGTCCTTTAGAAGTACGAGTTCCTTCGGGCACCTCATAAGCACGCATCCAATAGCAACGCCCTTGCTCGGTAAACAGCAATAAATAATTATGAGTAGAAGCAATAAATAAGTGTTCAATAAAATCTTCATCACGTGTTGTACTTCCTTTAGCGCCCTTACCACCACGTGTTTGTGTGCGGTATTCGGTAAGCTGCGTACGTTTAATATAACCCAAATGAGAAATTGTAATTACCACTTCCTCGTCAGCAATCATATCTTCCATTTTAAAACCGCGCGAACCATACACTAATTCTGTTTTGCGTTCATCACCATATTTATTGCGAATTTCGATAAGCTCATCTTTAATAATAGTCATTCTTAATAATTCATCAGCCAATACTTCTCTCAAATATTTAATCAATTCCATCAAGGTATCGTACTCTTCTTTAATCTTATCTCTCTCTAAACCTGTGAGAACTCTTAAACGCATTTCAAGAATTGCTTTCGCCTGAATTTCGCTTAAACCAAAACTTGTTATCAAGCCTTCTTGAGCGATAGCAGGAGTATCAGCAGCCCTGATTAATTTAATTACTTCGTCCATATGGTCTAAAGCAATTAAATATCCTTCTAATATATGAGCGCGTTTTTCTGCCTGTGCCAATTCATATTTTGTTCTTCGGATAACAACCTCGTGGCGGAATTCAACAAAATGATGAATCATATCTTTTATGTTCAGCATCATTGGTCGTCCGCCAACCAACGCAATATTATTTACACTAAAAGAAGTTTGAAGTTCGGTATGTTTAAAAAGATTATTTAAAACTACATTAGTAATGGCATCGCGTTTTATTTCATATACAATGCGCATTCCGTCTCTATCCGATTCATCACGAATATCAGAAATTCCATCAATCTTTTTATCATTAATCAAATCAGCAGTTTTTCTAATCATCTCTGCTTTATTAACCAGATAAGGTATTTCATTAACAATAATGCGCTCTTTTCCGGCAACTACTTCAACAGTTGTTTTAGCACGCATAACAATACGTCCTCTGCCGGTTTCAAACGCTTCCTTCACACCTTCGTAACCATAAATAATACCACCTGTCGGGAAATCGGGAGCTTTAACAATTTGCATTATCCCATCAATGCCAATATCCCTGTTATCAATGTATGCAATGGTAGCATTAACTATCTCCGTTAAATTATGCGGTGGCATATTAGTAGCCATACCAACTGCAATACCTGACGCACCATTAATTAATAGATTAGGAATACGTGAAGGTAAAACAGATGGTTCTGTTAAACTGTCATCAAAGTTAGGACGAAAATCAACGGTATCTTTTTCAATATCGTTTAACATTTCTTCCGCTATCTTTTTCAAACGAGCTTCTGTATATCGCATTGCAGCTGGACTATCACCATCTACCGAACCAAAGTTTCCTTGTCCGTCAACTAATGGGTAACGCAAACTCCACTCCTGCGCCATACGCACCATTGCATCATACACCGATGTATCGCCGTGCGGGTGATACTTTCCAAGCACCTCACCTACAATACGAGCAGATTTTTTATAAGGTCGATTTGACAATACTCCCAAATCGAGCATACCATATAATACTCTTCTGTGTACTGGTTTCAATCCATCTCGCACATCAGGTAATGCCCGTGACACAATAACCGACATTGAATAATCAATGTAAGCCGATTTCATTTCTTCCTCAATGTTAATCTGGATAATTTTTTCTCCGTCTGCCATAATTTCTTTTGTTTGTTTTTTATTTAATTAATAATTGTTTGTTTCAAGACTTTTTGTCATAAAATTTATTTAGCATACTTCTTGATTATTGCCCCTAAATTTTAGGAGTGTGAAAGTACTTAATTCTTATGAATCAACACTGATAAAAAAACTAAATTATTAACATATTAACAGTATTTATGTTAATAAAATTAAATAACGACTGAATTTACAACAAATACAACAACTACTTTTGGTTCTGTTCTGCAAATGCTTAATTTTGCTAACAATTTGAAGCCTTAATAAAGTATATACGTCTAAACATCAATAAAGATAATAATTATGGAAGCTAAATTTTCACCAAGAGTAAAAGATGTAATAACATTCAGCCGTGAAGAAGCATTGCGCTTAGGTCACGATTACATAGGAACCGAACATTTGTTGTTAGGTATCATCCGAGAGGGTGAAGGAACTGCAATACAACTGCTTAAAGCATTGAATGTAGATTTGGCTGAACTACGCAAAATTGTTGAGCAAACAATTGGCACTGGAAATCACAAGGTGACTAATCTTGCTAATATTCCTTTGATGAAACAAGCCGAAAGAGCTTTAAAGATAACCTATTTAGAGGCAAAGTTATTTAAAAGTACAGTTATTGGAACCGAACATCTTTTATTGTCTATTATTAAAGATGCAGATAATGTCGCCACAAAATCGCTTCAAAAACTAAATGTGGACTATGATATAGTGAAAAAAGAATTAGAACATACTAAAACTGACCCAAGAGCTGAATTTCCTGGGACGCCTTCAGATGACGACGGAGATGAGGATAACTTTAGTGCAAGCAGCAGCAGTAGTAGTGCTAAAAAACCTGTTGACAGTAAATCAAAAACCCCTGTACTTGATAATTTCGGAAGGGATTTAACAAAATCAGCTGAAGAAGGAAAACTTGACCCGATTGTTGGAAGAGAAAAGGAAATTGAACGTGTTTCACAGATTTTATCTAGAAGGAAGAAAAATAATCCAATTCTGATTGGTGAGCCAGGTGTAGGTAAATCAGCTATTGCAGAAGGTTTAGCATTACGTATTGTTCAACGAAAAGTGTCGAGAGTTTTATTTGGAAAACGTGTAGTTACTTTAGATTTAGCTTCTTTAGTTGCCGGTACAAAATATCGTGGTCAATTTGAAGAGCGGATGAAAGCAGTAATGAATGAATTGGAAAAATCCCCAGATGTAATTTTATTTATAGATGAAATCCATACTATAATAGGTGCGGGAGGTGCTTCAGGTTCTCTTGATGCATCCAATATGTTTAAACCTGCTTTGGCAAGAGGGGAAATACAATGTATTGGTGCAACTACTTTGGATGAATACCGCCAGTACATAGAAAAAGATGGTGCTTTGGAAAGACGTTTTCAAAAAGTAATTGTTGAACCTTCAACCATTGAAGAAACGATTCAGATTTTAAATAACATTAAATCTAAATACGAGGAACATCATAATGTAACATACACTGATGAAGCAATCAAGGCTTGTGTTGATTTAAGTGCTCGTTATATTACCGATCGCCATTTGCCCGATAAAGCAATAGACGCTTTGGATGAATCAGGATCTCGTGTTCATATAAAAAATATCAATGTTCCGAAAGATATTGAAGATATTGAAAAGAAATTAGAAGATATAAAAGAGGAAAAAAATAAAGTAGTTCGTTCACAGAAATATGAAGAAGCAGCGAGATTGCGTGATACAGAGCGTACTTTACTTGAACAATTAGAAAGTGCGAAAAAAGCGTGGGAAGAAGAAAGTAAAACGCATAGAGAAACGGTTACTGAAGACAATGTAGCGGAAGTAATTGCAATGATGACAGGCGTGCCTGTGCAGCGTGTTGCTCAAAATGAAGGAGATAAATTAGTGAAGATGGCTGAAGTTTTACAAGGTAAAGTTATTGGTCAGGACAAAGCAGTAAAAATGGTTGTAAAAGCCATTCAAAGAAATCGTGCAGGATTAAAAGATCCTAATAAACCTATCGGCTCATTTATGTTTCTCGGTCCAACGGGTGTTGGGAAAACTCAATTAGCAAAAATTCTTTCTAAATATTTATTTGACAGCGATGACTCTTTAATACGTATCGATATGAGTGAGTATATGGAGAAATTTGCAGTGTCTCGTTTGATTGGTGCTCCTCCTGGGTATGTGGGTTATGAAGAAGGTGGTCAATTAACAGAAAAAGTTAGAAGACGTCCTTATTCAGTTGTGTTATTAGATGAAATTGAAAAAGCACATCCGGATGTTTTTAACTTATTACTTCAAGCTTTGGATGATGGTCAAATGACCGACAGTTTGGGTCGTAAAATTGATTTTAAAAATAGCATTATTATTATGACTTCAAATATTGGTGCTCGTCAATTGCAACAATTTGGTCAAGGTGTTGGTTTTGCAACATCAGCAAAAAAAGAAGTAGAAGATGAAAATTCAAAAGGTATAGTAGAAAATGCTTTGAAGAAAGCTTTTGCTCCCGAATTTTTAAATCGTATTGATGATGTTGTTGTTTTTAATTCTTTGACTCGTGAAGATATTCATAAAATTATCGATATTGAATTGAATAGTTTGTATGGTAGAATTACGGGGTTAGGATTCACAATTAAAATAAGTGAAGAAGCTAAAGATTTTGTTTCCGATAAAGGATACGATGTACAATTTGGTGCTCGTCCTTTAAAAAGAGCAATTCAAAAATATTTGGAAGACCCTTTGTCAGAAGAAATTATAAAAGCAAAAAGTAGTGCTGATATTAAATCAAGATTAGCTGAAGGCGATGTAATAGAAGTTGATTTTGATAAAGAGAAACAAGAAATTATGATAAAGATTACGAAACCTAAAGAAAAGGAAAAGGAATCAAAAACAAGAAAAAGTAAAAAAGAAGATTAATAAAAAAGGGAGCTAATTTTAGCTCCCTTTTTTATTTGTTTTAATGGAAATATTTATTTCTATTTTTTCTCTTTTGTTTTTTTAAGTTTTATTTTGCCATCGTGTTCCTCTGTTCTTTTTTCTTTTTTTAACATTTTTCCATTTTCAGCAACTACCAAATCGTAAGTAGTTATGCCTTGAACTATAGTCAACTGATAATATAAATCTTGACTAGGGCTTTCAACTTTTTGCGCCTCTTCAATAGTGTAAGTACTCAAAATAACTCCAAATTGTTTTGCTAATGAATCTCTCACTTCCTTCGGCAAATCTGCTGAAGTAATATAAGTATGAGATTCTACCCATAAACCATCTTTATCAAATAATGCTGATACTTGATTTTTTAGAAACGTGAAATCAACTTGGTAATTATCATAATCCATTTGCCAAGATGGTTTTTCCGCCCCGGAATATTTATTTTTAAAAGTGGAGGAAACTTCTACTGGCACATTGTCGGTAGCTATTTTTTGAGCAATCATCATATTGCCAATACATAAAGCTGTTGCAAAAAGTAAGATTTTTTTCATAATTGGTTTAAATTTATTTACGGTAAAAGTATATATTTTTTTTATATTGGATAAAATTACTTCTTATAAATTATTTAAGTATAAATTTGTTCCATAAAATGAATAAAATATCCCCTAAAATAAAACACGACCCTTTTGCCGCTTTGCGAATAAAAGAATTTAAGTTTTTTATGTCAACTCGCTTTTTCCTAACTATTGCTATTCAAATGCAAAGTGTTATTTTGCAGTGGCAGATTTACAGCATCACTAAAGATGAATTTTCTTTAGGTATGATTGGACTTGCCGAAGCCATTCCTTTTATTATTGTTTCATTATTTTCGGGACACGTTGCTGATACGGTCAGTCGTAAAAAAATCATTCTAATTTCTACTCTTTTCCTCATTATATCCACAATTGTCCTTCTTTATTTTTCTCTCAAAACTTCCACTGTAATTCAAAACTATGGAACACTTCCCATCTATATAGTGGTTGGTTCTATTGGAATAATTCGCGGTTTTTTCTCCGCTGCGTTCGCGTCTTTTATGTCCCAATTAGTTCCTAGAGAATTATATGCAAACTCTGCCACTTGGAATAGCACCGTCTGGCATTTAGCTTCAAGTATAGGTCCTGGCATTACAGGGTTTATTATCGCAATTAGTTTGTCCCTCGAAAATGATTTATCATTAGCATACAAAATAAACATTTTATTAATTATTTTATCTCTCCTTTCCTTATTGTTTATTGCCTCCAAGCCCTTACCTAAAAAAGAAAAAGAAGAATCTTTGAAAGAAAGTTTGGCAACCGGAATAAAATTCGTTTTCAAAAATCAAATAATTTTAGGTGCTCTTTCTCTCGATTTATTCGCGGTGTTATTTGGTGGTGCAGTAGCAATGCTACCTGCCTTTGCCGATAAAATTCTGCACGTTGGGTCTGTTGAGTTTGGTTTTTTGAGGGCGGCTCCTGCTATTGGTGCTGTAATAATGGCAATTATTATTGCTTACAAACCTCCCACTCACAATGCTGGTCGTAATTTGTTTTTTGCTATTGGTGCTTTTGGTATCGCAACTATTTTATTCAGCATTTCTACTAATTATTATTTATCTCTTTTCTTTTTATTTCTCACGGGAGCGTTTGATAATGTAAGCGTTGTTATCCGCCACACTATTTTACAACTATCTACTCCAAACGAAATGCGTGGTCGTGTATCTGCCGTAAATAGCATATTTATTGGTTCTTCTAACGAGATTGGTGCTTTCGAATCAGGTGTTGCTGCTCGTGCTATGGGCTTAAAACCATCTGTGTTTTTTGGTGGAGTGATGACAGTTTTAATTGTTGCTGCTACTGTGAAAATTGCTCCTAAATTGAGAAAATTAAATTTAAAAAGTATTGAATAAATATGTTAAACCTCATTAAAAATAGTTCCATTTCTAAACTTACTATTTGGTTTCTATTATTAATTATGCTATTCGCTTTTTTTAATTTAAAACGTTGGAACCACGCCGAAACAAAACAAAAAATAATAATGCAGGATATTACTTGGTATTATTGTTATTTACCTGCAGTATTTATTCATCACGATATTTCTCTCGATTTTATTAAAACTAAATCAGACCAAATTTACGTAGAAAATCACCAGTATTGGTACCAAATCGCCCCCAATGGTGGCAAAGTAAATAAATTTACAATGGGCTTAGCCATCCTTTATTCTCCATTTTTTATCGTCGCTCACCTTACAGCTCCTATGTTTGGCTATGATGCAAATGGTTTTTCAAAACCTTACGAATTTCTTTTAGCTCTCTCTAGTTTATTTTATTTATTTTTAGGTTTAATTTATTTACGAAAATTAATCCTCCTCTTTTATTCCGAAACAATAACTTCCATCACATTAATTTGTGTTTTGCTAGGGACCAATCTTTTTTATTACGCCACCACCGAACCCGCTATGTCTCACGCTTACACATTTTCTCTTGTAGCCATTTTTCTTTATCACTTTATAAAATTCTACAACACTCCTAACGTGAAAAAAGCATTTCTTATCGGCTTTCTTTTTGGCTTAATTGTTTTAATCCGACCTGTAAATATTATTTTAGTTATCATCCCTCTTTTATATAACATCTATTCCAAGCAAACATTAATTAATAAAATAAATTATTTTATTCAACACCGCAAGCTCTTGCTAATAATAGCCACTACCGCATTCTTAGTTTTTCTTCCACAATTAATTTATTGGAAATGTATCACCGGCAACTGGTTTTTCTATTCCTATATGAATGAAAAGTTTTTCTTCAACAATCCTCACGTATGGCTCGGTTTGTTTGGCTTCCGAAAAGGCTGGCTCATTTATACTCCTATAATGTTTTTTGCTTTATTCGGAATAATATCTCTTTATAAAAAGCAAAAACAATTATTTTTTCCCGTCCTATTTTTCTTCTTTATCAATATTTACGTCATTTTCAGTTGGTGGACGTGGTGGTACGGCGGAAGTTTTTCAAGCCGCCCAATGATTGATTTCTACGCATTAATGGCAATACCAATGGCAACTTTTTTTAACTTCATATTGACAAAATCAAAAATAATTATCACCGCATTATTAGTACTACTCACACTTTTAATTTCACTTAACCAATTTCAAACATTACAAAAGCGTAAAGGTATAATCCATTGGGATGCGATGAGCTGGGCTGCGTATAAATTGGTTTTCTTTAAAACCGATTTAACCCAGGAGGATATTATGGACTATGATAAATTATTAATCCGTCCTGATTACGACAAAGCAAAAATAGGCGAAGACGAATAATATTTAAAATAGCCCTATCAAAACTTTACCTTCTCTTTGCATTAAATCCAAACGAAGCTCCCACCCTTATTCCATCCTTGTTAGGCACTATATAAAAATTCACTGGAATATTTAATTTTCCCGATTTAAAGGTTTTACCCGCCGCAATAATAAATCCCGCTTGCAATTCATAATCTCCCCTGCTATCCAATCGTTTTTCTATCGGATATGGATTAGCTAATGAATCCTTCCAATCGCTTTTCAAATGCCAGTTCTCGCCATTATCATAATATCCATCCGCTTTATTCACCAATCCAAAAGTAGGACCGAAAGCAATTTCCCACCCGTGTTTATTATCCCTGAAACCATTCATAATAGTCAAACTTGGAATAA
>CAILDT010000320.1 GCA_903833025.1 uncultured Bacteroidota bacterium
CGTTTTGCACAATCTATTGCTTTTGTCCCAAAAACCCTTGGTTATTTTTTAAACTCCTTGGGTTTTCCAAAAAACCCTTGAAGTTTGTCCAAAAACCCTTGGGTTTTACCCCAAAACCCTTGGTTATTTTTTTAAACCCTTGGGTTTTCGGAAAAAACCAAGGGTTTTTTCTAAAACTCCTTGACGTTTTACCCAAAAACCTTTAGGTTTTACTTTTTGACAGTCAGGAAATTCCATATTCCCTTTTTGGAGTAGTTTGTTTTTTATAGAATTACCTGGAGATTGTCTCGCGAAAAGCTCGTAATAATGTGTGCATTTTAAAGATAATGTATTGAATTAAGAAAGAGGTTTAATTAATTTTTAACTTTGTCAGCTAACCAACAAAGAAAGGTTTTTTATCAGATGAAAAATATACACAAGTCATTTCTCTTATTACTTTTTACAATCGTAATTTTTAGCGGATGTTCGAAACACCCGGATGTTAAGTATAATATAACAGCATTAACAGCATATCACCAGGATAATTCTGGTGCATCGGCTGTTGATGCTTCTTCCATTACATTGCCCGCAAAGGCGTATGCAATAAGGTTGGAATATACGGTTGAACTTTACGGAAAGCTGGATGGTGACCCGAATGAAGCTGCCTTTTCGCTGCAAAATAAAGTTAGCTCCTTCAATATTTCTTCCCTTACCGATTACGATTCCACACACCTTGCTTACGCTTCGCTTAATGATTATTTCCTTTATGGTAGCCAAACCAGCAGAGTTACAAATAATGCAACTATTGATTACGCATTAAATCAGCAACGTATAGGATTTACATACAATACAAGTGCTGCAAACGCAGGTAACCCTTGGCAAACAAGTGATTATTTAGTACTAATGCACCCGCCAACAAATTTAGGTACCCGAATGTTTATTATTAAACTCGATTTTGCAAATGGTACAAGCATTTCTTACACAACCAGCTCTGTTATTTTAAATTGATGAAAAAAAACAATCTGCTTTTTTGTTTTCTTTTTATAGGATATGCTGCTTTTGCACAAACAAAAACTGCTGATTCCACACATCATAAAAGATTTGAAAAACTAAAACCTTTTTTAACTAAATTTTCAATCGGGCTACCGGACATTCACTTTGAATATTGTGTTCCTTTTAAGAAAACCGGAAATGAAAATTTACCTTACGGGATGGATAAATACTTTGGGGTTCCAAAATCAGAAACTGGTTTCGACTTTCCGTTTGGAAATAATTTCAATTTCAGAATTATCGCTATCTATTATAAAGATAAACTTGGTGTCGAATTTTATTACGGTGGATTTGGGGGGATTGTTCCGATGAATGACTTCGCTCAATATCTTGAGAAAAAATATCCTAACCATTACATTTCTGATGATTATAGTATTATGAATAAAGGTAAGGATTATGATTTCAAAGGGGTACAATTTGGCATTACTTATAAGATACATTTAAAATCTTTTATTATTGAACCAAAATTTAAAATAGGATTCGAAACACAATACGCTTATAATTACGAACCTTATGTGTTTAAGGAAATAGGAACTAATAATTTTACAGAATACCAAATTGAAGAGCGTGTAACAACACGTAAACCGGAGCATAGTTATCACGCACAACTGAATGTAGGAAAACGAATAACGCTTTTTAAAAGAGCAAAACGACCGTTTACTTTTGAAGCAGGAATAAAAGGAGAATATATTTATGCACCCTATTCATTAAACGTTAAAGTAAACGAACATACTTACGGAATGCCGATTGTAAGTAACCAGTTTGATATAACAAATGCTTATAAAATGTACTCATTTGGAGCGTATGCATTTTATGTTATACAAAAAAGAAATAAAAAACCCTCTGTTAAATAACAAAGGGTTTTTAAAATAATAGTAAATATTTATCGGTAATCTATTTTTGCTTAGGAGTAGAAAACCCATCACCATCCACTTTGTTTTTGTTTTTATTTCTTCTCCTATTCCAAAACGCAGTACCATTGTGTTTCATATTCGGGTCTTTTTTAGCACTGTCGAAATGATGCATTTGCGCACGAGGTTTATTATCGCGATGAAACATTTTATGGAAAAACCCTTCCTTTTTTGCTGTTTGTTCCTTGCCTGCTTCCTGCGCCATTGATGCAGCAGATATGCCGATGAGGAATATTGTAAATGCAATTAATTTTTTCATATAGGTTTTATAATTTTATTTAGATAACTCAGGTTTGTATATCATTATTTAATATCAACGACAAACGTAATTAAATATTAAGAAGTAATGGAAAAAAGAAATGAGAAGTTTTCAAGAATTTCTAACAAAGCATTAACAATAGCTCAACTTCTTTTTAAAAATAAGCTCTTATTTGTGCGCCACCGGTATGTATTGCTTTACTTCCTTCTGATTTGCGTCCGTCGTAAGTAATGCTTAACTGCAAGTTATTAGATAAGTTTCGTTGGTAGGCAACTCCCCACGTAATGTTTTGTCCCAATTTCAGCGCATCCAGCATCTCAAAAGCAATGGAAGTATTTTGAGTTCCATTAAAACCAATTTTTATGTAATCAAATTTCATATTCAAACTACCTTTGTTTAATACATTCCATTTTATTTCAGCTCCATAATCTTGTAATTTAGCACGTATCGAATCGTTATTTTTATCCGTATATTTAAATGAAACAGAAGCTCGGAAAGCTGTGTTTGGTTGAAAATTTACTTTCGGTTCGAGCGAATAATAAATAATATTATAATCTCTCGACGTAAAAAATTGTGATGTACTTGCTTTAACTCCATTAATACCATCAAAATTAAAACTTAATTGTTTTATGATATTCCATCTTAATCGTGCTTCTTCATAAACATTATTTCTCGAATCTAAACCATTTACGGATAAAGATTTATTGTGAATGGCTTGATACGAAAGGTCTAAACCAAACACCGAACTTAATTGATTAATAAATAAAGTATTTCTAAAAGAGGAATTAAGAGTAACCAAATTGCTATCATTTAAAATAGAATCGTGCACTAAACCTAAAAAAGGATTGTATGCTTTCGCTAAATTATTATCCTTCGATTTTCTATCTACCCGATACGATGCTTGATTGGAAAACCGAGCAACAAACTTTCTGAAACCCTCCTTAGTTGCCCACACAGCCGAAGGTTTTACAGTAAGTACTTCACTAAATTGATTGTTGTATGTCTTAATATAATCATTCGTTGGGGTATATACTTTTATATATGTTGCCAAACTCGGAATAGGTGCAATTTCAAATTCATTAAGTTCTTTTACACCATTGTTATTGTAGTCAATCCATTGGTAAATTCCGAGTCCGGGAGCAACTTCAAGATAAGAAAATTGTTTTTTCACTTCTAATCCTGAACCTATTTCATAAAAAGAAGTGGAATAAATTAATCCTTTCCATAACCTGAAATTATATTCAACTCGTCCAACCAAAGAGTTATCGGGCTTTTGCGAAGTGTGGGTAGAATCTTTAATTTCTAACTTACGATAAGAAGCATTTAACTTTAATTGATTGTTTGGGTTTTTCATCAACTCTAAAAACCCACCATAGTTTTGTGCTTGGGTAGCTTCGATAAAAGAAGTAGTGCCGTTAGTACTTTTATTTACAGCAAAGTCGGTTCGTTGTTTATAATTAATTCCATATCTTATTTTTGAAGTGTCTGCATTCTGTGCATACGCTTGCCATTCCCAGAACTTATAACTGTTTGAGAGTAGCGTATCTTTACTATGAGTATAAAATTTATTTTGTTCGAACTCATCTTTCAATCCAATAGTAAAGCGTTTTATCTTTTGTGAGATGCCGCTTTTATGTCGGTAGAAGTCGGTGTTAGAAACACTTTTAGAATTAAGCAAACTACCATCATACATTAAATTAAATCCTTTCTTCGTAAAATTAAAAGTTGCATTATGCCTGGTAGCATTGTAAGCACCACCTTCGAAGAAGGCATTGAATTTATATTGAGCCATACCAAAATCTTTTTTCGCAACACCAATTGCAGCACCTACAATATGTTGGTCGTCTGCTACTGCAGTAGTTCCTCTGTTCCAATCGCGCTCAAACTCTATGCTTCTATATCTTTCTATAGGCGTAAAATATTTCTGAACATACTCATAGTTTACATTTGTTAAAAGCACAAATCCTTTATTCACCGTATCAATCATCAGCTTTTTTGATAGCGGAGTTTTGTTATCTAAATTTAATTTCAAGCCATAACCAACATCATCATTTTTATCTTTGGTAGAAAATGTATTTATGTCATTGTTGGTAACCGCAGCTTCCACAGCCAGTTTAGTATTTTTACTAAACGCATATTCTATTCCTGCGGCTATCATTTGTTTTTTCTTTGGAGTGATTAATTGCACCACCGGTTCGTAACTTCCATGCAATGTATCACCATTGGCACTTGGCGCAACCCATTGAAATACTTTGCCATTAGCACTCGAATTTATTTGATTGTAATTTCCTTTACCAACTCCAACGTTACTAAACGTTACTCTAAAGTGCGCTTGAAGACTGTCTGTGCTATAAACAAAAATTTTTGGATACGTAAACGCACCAATAGTTGTATCCACTTTCCGATACAACACTTCCTTATTAGTATAAGGCACACTATCAAAACTTGGTTTAATTGCTTTGCTTAATGTATCGCCAATTCTTGCCAACAATATTTTATCATCATCAGATAAAGTTTGTTGCAACGGTTGATTCTTGGCATCCTGCTCCGAATAAATATGAAGATGTGCTTTCAGTTTATTCTGCTCATAATCATTGGTGAAACTAACTAATGAACGAGCATAGTTTTTATCCGAATATTGAAACTCCACCACAATACGTTTATCTTTTGTGATAAGTTGCTTGGCAGTAAAAGTAACTTCGGACGTGTTGTAATTAATTATATAATCATTCTCTTGCCCACGTTCTATAAGCCGTCCATCAATATATATTTTTTCTGTACCTGATAAAACAATGATGAATGATTCGTTTTCTGCACCGTGCAAACGGTACGGACCTTGATTGCCTTCAATACCTTGAATTTGATTTCTGGCAAACTTGCCACGAGAAACTGCAGCACTTAAAGATGTTTTATAAATACCTTGTTTCGTTACATCTTTACTATCAGCATTTGTTTTTAACACAGTTGAAAAACTAATGCCTTGTGCCTTTTTATTGTAATTCATAAAGTAACTTGTTGGGCGTGTTAATTGAAAATCTCCTGCAATTAATTTGGAAGTAGCATTTGAAAGTTGAATAAAAACTTTATCAAACTCCTGCAAATGCTGTGTGTTTCCTTCTGCCTGGATAGGAATATTATTATCTGTTGCAGCCATTAAAATATCTATGTTATTATTCAAATGCCCCGACAATTGCAAATTCAAATTGGAGTTTACCACCATATCCTGATTGTTGCCAACGGTAAATCCCCTCGAAATACTTCCTGTTTTATTTAGCCCTTCCATTTTAAATATATCGTCGCCCTTCGAATCAATGTTATAACTAAAAGGATTTACATTACCTGCTAAATCGGGCTTGATGCGGTTAATGTCTTTGTGTTTTACTTCCGCTGAAAATAAATAAGGAAACGTTTTATAAGAAGAAATAATATTAGTAGAGATGTTATTCTCATTCATTTTTTTTCTGTTCAGAAATAACTTCCCTTCCGCATAATTTATTTTATAATAAGCCGTGTCAAGCAATTTGCCGTCGGAAGTGGCAAGTGTAACCGTACCCGGCACAATACTTAATGTGTCCAACTGAATAGTATCATTACTTATTAGCAACGGTTTATTACGGTTATTGCTTGTTATCTGTGCATTTGCACAAATACAAAGCAAGGAGAACATTAAAATAAATATGCTTTTAAGAAGTTTCACAAATTTAAAATTACTAATTATGTACAAACAAAAGCATTTTATACATTTGCCGACTAATATAAACGCACAAAGATGAAGAAAATTGTTACTTATAACTTAAATGGAATCCGTTCCGCGATGAGCAAAGGATTAATTGATTGGTTAAAAGCCACTAATCCTGATATATTATGTGTTCAGGAATTAAAAGCCGAGCCGGGGCAATTAGATTTAAAAATATTTGAAGATGCTGGCTATCATCATTATTGGTTTCCTGCGCAAAAGAAAGGATATAGCGGAGTTGCTATCTTCACAAAACAAAAACCTGACCACATTGAATATGGTTGTGGAATAGCAGAATATGATTTTGAAGGGCGCGTTATTCGTGCTGATTATGGTGACGTTTCGGTGATGAGTGTTTATCACCCAAGTGGAAGTAGTGGTGAAGAGCGGCAAGCATTTAAAATGAAATGGCTTGACGATTTCCAAAAGTATATAGATAAATTAAAAAAAGAACGTCCGAAACTTATTATTTGTGGTGATTATAATATATGTCATCAGCCGATAGATATTCATAATCCGAAGAGTAATGCCAATAGCAGTGGCTTTTTGCCGGAAGAACGCGAATGGATTGATACCTTTATGAAATCAGGATTTGTGGATAGCTTCCGCCATTTTAATAAAGAACCACATAATTATTCCTGGTGGAGTTTCAGGTTCAATTCAAGAGCTAAGAATTTAGGATGGAGAATAGATTATAATTTGGTGAGTACTAATCTCGAATCGAAAATGAAACGAGTAGCAATTCTGCCAGAGGCAAAACATTCCGACCATTGCCCAGTGGTTTTAGAAATTGATTTTTAAGAAACATTAGGTTTATATTGAATACCTTTGCGCCAATATGAAAAAAATACTTTACATAGTTTTATTTACTTCTCTTATTTATTCCTGTGGCGGTGGCGATAAGCCCAAAGATGGTTTATTAAAAGCTAAAGGAGGTGCTTATTATGGAGGCGTTTTTAAAATGAATGAAGTGGAAGATTTTCGTAATCTTTATCCGTTGCACGTTACCGGCACTATTTCTCATCACATCGCTAGCCAAATTTATGAAGGATTAGTAAAACTAAAACAATCGGATTTAACTATTATACCTGCGTTAGCAGAAGAATGGAAGAAAAATGATGATGCCACTCAATGGACTTTCAACATTAGGAAAGGAGTGAAGTTTCACGATGATGATTGTTTCTCTGATGGCAAAGGACGCGAAGTAACTGCTGCGGATATAAAATTTTGTTTCGATAAACTTTGTACTGCCAGCCCTCAAAACGAATTGTTTAGCACCACCTTTAAAGACAGAGTAGTGGGGGCAAATCAATTTTTTGAGTCTACCGTAAAAAATAAACCTTTACCATCGGGGGTTTCAGGGATAAAATTAATAGATGAATCAACAATACAAATAAATCTTACTCATCCATTTTCTGGGTTTCTAAATATTTTAACTACTAATGGTTGTTGGATATATCCGCACGAAGCATTAGAAAAATATGGCGATATGATGGCAGAACATTGTGTGGGCACAGGTGCTTTTATAGGTAAAAAAACAAAGAAGGGAGAAACTGTTGAGTTGGTACGTAACCCTGATTATTGGGCTATTGATGATGATAGAAATCAATTGCCTTTGTTGGATGGTGTTACCATTAGTTTTATTAAAGATAAAAAACAGGAATTAGCTGCTTTCAAAAAAGGCGACCTTGATATGGTTTTCCGTATTCCGAATGAAATGATTTCTGAAATATTAAGTGAATATAATGGTGCAAACGAAAAAAGTGCTTCGTTCGATTTGCAAATTACTCCTGCAATGTCCATATTTTATTTAGGGTTCAATTGCCAAAGCGAAATATTTAAGAAAAAGGAAGTTCGCCTTGCATTTAATTATGCTATCAACAGAAAACAAATAGTTGACCGCATACTTCAAGGAGATGGTGTTCCGGCAATTTATGGAATTGTACCTCCATCGTTAAAACAATATGATTATAAGAGTTTGAAAGGTTATACGTTTGATACTACACTTGCTCGAAATTATTTGAGTGATGCCGGTTATCCTAACGGGAAAGGATTCCCAAAGATAACCTTGCAGGTGGATAAAGATGGAGGGAACAGAAATATACAAGTAGCAACTGCAATTCAGGAAATGTTGAAGAAGAATTTAAACGTTGACATTTACATCAGTTTAAAAACCTTTTCGGAAAACTTGGAAAGCATAGAATCGGGAAATGCAGATTTTTTCCGTACCGGATGGAATGCTGATTATCCCGACCCCGAAAGTTTTCTTTCATTATTATATGGTAAAAATATTCCTGAAGTTTCGTCCGAAAAATCTTATTTGAATAGCAGCCGTTATCAAAACGAGAAGTTTGATATCTTTTATACACAAGCAATGCAGGAGGTAGATGAAAAGTTAAGAATGAATTTTTATTTAAAAGCCGACCAAATTGAATTGGATGAAGGTGCTATAATGCCCGTATTTTATGATGAGAATTATAGGATGGTGCAAACAAGAGTAAAAAACTTTCCTGCAAACGCAATGGAGTATAGAGATTTATCAACCGTATA
>CAILDT010000321.1 GCA_903833025.1 uncultured Bacteroidota bacterium
AGCACCTGTTTCGCGTTGCATTTCCTGAATTATTTTTCCACCTGGTCCTATAACTGCACCAATAAATTCTTTTGGAATCACCATTTTCACAATTCGTGGAGCGTGTGGTTTATAATCATCACGAGATACAGAAATTGTTTTCGCCATTTCTCCTAATATATGTAAACGACCTTGTTTGGCTTGTTCCAACGCCTCTTCCATAACAGAATATGGTAAACCATCTACTTTCAAATCCATCTGACAAGCAGTGATACCATCTTTAGTTCCGGTAACTTTAAAATCCATATCGCCTAAGTGGTCTTCATCTCCAAGTATGTCGGAAAGGATAGCGTAATTGCCTTTGTCATCCGTAATCATACCCATTGCAATACCGGAAACGGGCTTGTTAATTTTAACACCTGCATCCATCAACGCCAATGTACCAGCGCAAACCGTAGCCATAGACGATGAACCGTTTGATTCCAAAATATCAGAAACCACACGCACTGTATAAGGGTTTTCAGGAGAGATAACTTGTCTCAAAGCACGTTCAGCCAAGTTTCCGTGTCCTATTTCACGTCGTCCCGGTCCACGATTTGGTTTCACTTCGCCTGTAGAAAACGCAGGGAAATTATAATGCAGCATAAAGTTGTTTTGTCCTTGATACAACGCTCTGTCAATGGATTGCAAATCTAATTTAGTACCCAAAGTTACCGAAGTTAACGATTGAGTTTCACCTCTCGTAAATACTGCCGACCCGTGAGCAGATGGCAAATAAGCTACTTCGCTCCATATTGGGCGAATTTGATTTGTTTTTCTTCCATCCAAGCGAGATTTTGTATCCAACACAAACCTACGAACAGCAACATATTCCACTTCGTGATAATATTTTTTTGCAAGAGCTTCAAATCCTACTCCTTTTTCTTCCGTTGGAATAGAATCAATATATTCAGTAAGTACAGCTTTAAAAGCAACACCACGCTCTTTTTTATTTGGGTTTTGAGTTGCAGCAACTGCATACGCTTTATCGTAAGTAGCTTTAAAAATACGCTCTTTCAAATCAGCATCATTTGTTTCGTGGTTGTATTCGCGTTTTACAATTGCTCCTTTCGCCGCTTCTACTTTCGTTTTAAAATCATTGATAGCATTAATCTGCAAACGAATTGCTTCGTGTGCAAATTTAATTGCTTCCAGCATTTCCGCCTCCGAAACCTCTTTCATCTCCCCTTCCACCATCATAATATCTTTTGCGTTAGCCGCAACAATCATATCCAATGACGATTTCGCCATTTCTTCAACAGTAGGATTAATAATTAATTTACCATCCAATTTGCTTACGCGAACTTCGGATACTGGTCCGTTAAACGGAATATCCGATATTGTAATAGCTGCTGATATTGCCAAACAAGCCAATGCATCCGGCATTGTATTTTTATCTCCTGATATTAATGAAATCAAAACTTGTGTATCGGAGTGGTAATCTTCTGGGAATAATGGGCGCAATGCACGATCAACTAATCGGCTTATTAATATTTCATAATCCGATAAACGAGCTTCTCTTTTAAAGAACCCTCCTGGGAAACGACCTGCCGAAGCAAATTTCTCCTGATAATCTACTGATAACGGCAAAAAGTCCGTTCCTTCTTTCGCATCTTTGTTCGATACTACTGTTGCAAGCAACATTGTATCTCCCATTTTTACTACTACAGAGCCATCAGCTTGTTTCGCTAATTTGCCTGTTTCTAATGTAATTTCGCGACCATCCGCTAATTTAAATGTGTGTGTAATTCCAATTTGTGACATCTTTTTTTGTTTTTTAGTTTATTGTTTTCTTTTCCTCTTATTAATTTATATAAAATAAAAAGGCATCCCACTTAAAGCAGAATGCCCCTTAAATACTTTATCAATTCATCTACTTATTTTCTTAAGTCGAGTGTTTTTACTATCGCACGGTATCTTTCAATATCGTTTCTTTTCAAATAATCTAACAGACTTCTTCTTTTTGCAACCAAAGCAATTAACGCTTTTTGAGTACCAAAATCTTTTTTGTTAGTTTGTAAATGCCCAGTTAAATGAGCGATTCGGTGAGAGAAAAGAGCAATCTGTCCTTCTGAAGAACCTGTATTTGTTTCTTTTTTACCGTGTTTTTTGAAAATTTCTTTCTTAATTTCTGTTGTTAAATACATTGTTTTATTTGTTTGTTTTTATTTTTCGGAGCGCAAATATAGATATTTTTTTTAATCTGCAATCATTTATTTTAGTTCTTAAACATTTTAAGCAATTGAGCCAATGTTGGTTTCAAGTCTTTTCTACTGATTATTTTATCTAAAAAGCCGTGCTCCAATACAAATTCAGATGTTTGGAAACCTTTAGGTAAGTCCTTCCCTATTGTTTCTTTAACAACTCTCGGACCTGCAAAACCTATTAATGCACCCGGTTCTGCAATGTTCAAATCGCCAAGCATAGCATAAGATGCTGTAACACCTCCGGTAGTTGGGTCGGTTAAAAAGGATATATAAGGTATCTTAGCTTCATTCATTAACGAAAGTTTAGCCGATGTTTTTGCCATTTGCATTAATGAAAATGCTGCTTCCATCATTCTCGCTCCTCCTGATTTAGATATTATCATCAATGGGATTTTTTTCTCCAGACAATAATCTATTGCTCTTGAAATTTTTTCCCCTACAACCGAACCCATCGAACCTCCAATAAAGGTAAAATCCATACACGCTACTACTAAATCCTCTCCATCCACCTTTCCGTGTGCCGTTCTTAACGCATCTTTCAATTGAGTTTTATTTACTGAATCAATCAACCTGTCTGTATATTTTTTGGTATCCACAAAGTTTAAAGGGTCGCCGGCAATAAGATTTGGGTTCAGTTCTTCAAACTCATTATTGTCAAAAATAATTTCGAAATACTTTATAGAACCTATTTTGTCGTGGTATTCGCAATGCGGACAAACATAATTATTAAGTATATGTTCATTAGTATGCGTTATTTTTTTGCACGAAGGACATTTATACCACAACCCTTCCGGCGTTTCTTTCTTCTCTTTTGTAGAAGTATTTATTCCTTTTGCTATACGTTGAAACCAACTCATTTTTTAAAAGTTATTAGCGAATAGTTAATAGTTAATAGCTGTTTCCTATTCGCTATTGCCTATTAACTATTTAAGCTACCGTTATTGTTTTATCAAGATAAACATCTTGAATTGTATTTAATAATTCTATACCTTCTTTTAAAGGTTTTTGAAACGCTTTACGTCCCGAAATTAATCCTTGCCCGCCTGCTCGTTTATTTATTACTGCTGTGGTTACTGCTTCTGCCAAATCTCCTGCTCCTTTTGATTCTCCTCCTGAATTTATCAACCCAAATCTTCCTAAATAACAATTCGCAACTTGGTAGCGATTCAAATCAATAGGGTGGTCAGTTGTTAATTCCGAATAAACTTTGGGATGTGTTTTCCCAAACTTAATAGCATTGTATCCACCATTCCTATCTGATAATTTTTGTTTTATAATATCTGCTTGAATGGTTACTCCTAAATGATTTGCCTGCGATGATAAATCAGTGGCTGTATTATAATCAACTCCATCTTTCTTAAAAGCATTATTTCTTGTATAACACCAAAGCACTGTTGCCATTCCTAATTCGTGTGCTCTGTCAAATGCTTTTGCAACTTCCACAATTTGTCTTGAAGATTCAGGCGAACCAAAATAAATAGTCGCCCCCACTGCCACAGCTCCCATATTCCAAGCGTTTTCAATGGTACCAAACATTATCTGATCAAATTTATCAGGATAAGTCAAAAACTCATTATGATTTATTTTTACGATAAAAGGAATTTTATGAGCATATTTTCTAGATACAGAAGCCAAAACCCCATAGGTAGAAGCCACTGCATTACACCCGCCTTCTATAGCAAGTTTTACAATATTTTCAGAATCAAAATAGATGGGATTAGGGGCAAAAGACGCTCCTGCACTATGCTCCACGCCTTGGTCAACAGGCAAAATGCTCATATATCCTTTCCCTCTCAATCTGCCGTGATTATACAACTGACTCAAACTTCGCAACACCTGATTGTTGCGATTCGTTTCTTTAAATATACGGTCAACGAAATCTTTTCCCGGAAGATGTATCTGTTCCTTCGGTATTGTTTTACATTGATGGTTTAAAAGACTATCTGCGTCTTTACCTAAAAGTTGTATTACCCTTTCGCTTGCCATTTTTATTGATATTTTTGTATTTGGGACGGCAAATCTATAAAAATTTTATGAATTGATAGAAATCGATTACGAAACTTAACTAAACGTGCAAACCATAAAAAGAAAAAAGCAGCGTATTTTATTAACTCCATATTTAATATTCAATTTTAATCATTTGATTAAAATACTTGTTTAAATCAAAATATTATTTTTAAATTTGCACCCGCAATTAGAAATAAGTAAATGAAATCTCCAAAAGTAAAACCTGCAGATGACCACACTACAGAGGAAAAAATAAAGAATGCAGCTAAGGTTATTTTTCATCAAAAAGGTTATGCTGCAACCCGCACTAGGGATATTGCTGAGGAAGCAGGTATAAATTTGGCTTTACTTAACTATTACTTTCGAAGCAAAGAAAAATTATTTGACATAATTATGCTGGAAAGTTTACAGAGCTTTCGCGAATCAATGATTGGGGTTTTTAATAATGAAAAAACTTCTTTGGAAAGTAAAATTGAAACCTTGGTAACCAACTACATTGATTTGTTGATTGACCAGCCCGACATTCCTTTATTTATTTTAAATGAATTAAGAACAAATCCTCAAAAGCTGGTTTCAAAAATGCACCTGCAGGAATTTCTTATGAAATCGTATTTCATAAAACAATTTCAGCAGG
>CAILDT010000322.1 GCA_903833025.1 uncultured Bacteroidota bacterium
ACCATCTTTTGTTGTCATATCAAAGTCATCATCTACAGGATATAATACAATTTGATTATCGGCAAACTTACCTCTACCACCCGTTTGTTTTTTATAAACTTCGCGGTGTTGTACTTGTCCAGTTACAGCTTCTTTATATGATACTTGTGGTGGCCCTTGATTTACTTCTACTTTAAACTCTCTGCGCAAACGGTCAACAATAATCTCCAAGTGAAGCTCACCCATTCCACTAACAATGGTTTGTCCGCTATCTTCATCTGTTTTTACTCTGAACGTAGGGTCTTCTTCTGCTAATTTATTTAATGAAACACCTAATTTATCCAAATCCGCTTGAGTTTTTGGCTCAATTGCTATTCCGATAACGGGTTCAGGGAAATTCATTGCTTCTAATACGATAGGATGTTTTTCATCACACAAAGTATCTCCTGTTTTAATGTCCTTAAATCCAACAGCTGCACCAATATCACCCGCCTCAATAAAATCAATTGCATTTTGTTTGTTAGCGTGCATCTGGAAGATACGTGAAATACGTTCTTTGTTACCGCTACGAGTATTTAATACATACGAACCAGCATCTAAACGACCCGAATATGCACGGAAGAAACACAAACGACCAACAAAAGGGTCAGTTGCTATTTTAAATGCCAATGCAGTAAATGGTTCTTTAACATCTGGTTTACGAGTAACTTCTAATTCAGTGTCAGGGTTAATGCCCGTGATATGTTCTTTATCCATTGGGCTTGGCATCAATTCCATAACCAAATCCAACATTGTTTGTACACCTTTATTTTTGAAAGCAGAACCGCAAAGCATTGGTACCACTTTATTGTGAATACACGCTTGACGCAATGCAGTTAACACTTCTCTTTCGGTAATTGAATTTGGGTCTTCGAAGAATTTCTCCATCAACTTATCATCAAATTCAGCGATGGCTTCCAATAATTTCCCTCTCCATTCTGCAACTTCCTCCAACATATCTTCAGGAATAGGCACTTCTTTAAAAGTCATTCCTTTATCTTCTTCATTCCAAACAATTGCTCTGTTATTAATTAAATCAACAACACCAGTAAAGTTTTCTTCTGCACCCAAAGGTAATTGCAATGGAAGTGGATTACCACCCAATACTTCTTTTACCTGTTTTACAACAGCTAAAAAGTCAGCACCCGAGCGGTCCATTTTATTAACAAAACCTAAACGAGTTACGTTATAGTTGTTAGCTAATCTCCAGTTTGTTTCTGATTGTGGTTCCACACCATCAACAGCCGAAAATAAAAACACCAAACCATCCAATACACGTAACGAACGATTTACCTCAACAGTAAAATCAACGTGTCCAGGAGTATCTATAATGTTTACTTTATATTGTTCACCTCTATATTTCCAGAAACAAGTGGTAGCAGCAGACGTGATTGTTATCCCTCTTTCTTGCTCCTGAACCATCCAGTCCATTGTTGCAGCACCATCGTGTACCTCTCCTATTTTATGATTAACTCCCGTATAATAAAGGATACGTTCGGTGCAAGTTGTTTTACCTGCATCAATGTGAGCAGCAATTCCTATGTTTCTTGTATATCTTAAATCAGCCACTTAAATTATTGTTTATTTATTATTGATTAATTATTAAAATCTGAAATGCGAGAATGCTTTGTTAGCTTCTGCCATTTTGTGAACGTCTTCTTTCTTTTTAAATGCTGCTCCTTCTTCTTTCGCACCTGCAATAATTTCTCCTGCTAATTTTTGAGCCATTGACTTTTCGTTGCGTTTACGCGCATATAATATCATCCATTTAATACCCATCGAAAGTCTTCTTTCAGGACGTATTTCAGAAGGTATCTGAAAAGTAGCACCACCAACTCTACGACTTCTTACTTCCACTAAAGGAGTAATGTTACTCAACGATTTTTTGAAAACATCTAATCCTTTTGTATCAGGAGTACGTTTTTCAACAATATCAATTGCTTCATAAAACACATCATACGATTTGCTTTTTTTGCCATCATACATCAAGTTGTTTACAAAACGAGTTACCAAAATATCATTGAATTTTGGGTCTGGTAACAGGATTCTTTTTTTTGCTTTACTTTTTCTCATTGTTATTTTTACTAATTACTAATTAATATTATTTCTTTTTAGGTGCCGCTTTTGCTGCTCCTGCTTTTGGTTTTTTAGTTCCGTATTTACTTCTACGTTGGTTACGACCATCAACTCCTGAAGTATCTAACGCACCACGAACGATGTGATAACGCACTCCAGGTAAGTCTTTTACTCTTCCTCCACGAATTAAAACAATACTGTGTTCCTGCAAATTATGCCCTTCTCCAGGTATGTATGCATTCACTTCTTTTTTGTTAGTTAAACGAACACGGGCTACTTTACGCATTGCCGAGTTTGGTTTTTTGGGTGTGGTGGTGTAAACACGGGTGCAAACTCCACGTTTTTGAGGGCAAGAATCTAATGCTGCTGACTTACTTTTGTTAGCTGCTTTTAATCTTCCTTTACGCACTAATTGTGATATTGTAGGCATTTCTTAAGTATTGGTTTTTATTCTGTTTGTTGTTAAATTTGTTAAACACCCTTTTTTTAGGGACGGCAAAAGTATAAAAATTATTTAAACAAACAACAAACCTTTTGAAATATATTTTATTTTGATTGCTTCTGTTTTATTATGATTGATTATTTTTAACAAAAAAGCTTTTCTGTTTCATAATTATCTTTTGACAGGTTCAAAAGTTGGATTTCAAACTTTTCTCTTTTTTTCTCCTTTTATACATAAATTATTGGTTAGTATTTATTTGGATACACAAATGGAGGTGAACTATTGCTCCCAGCAACCTGTTTCTTTGTTTGAAACAACTGTTTCTTTGAAAGAAACA
>CAILDT010000323.1 GCA_903833025.1 uncultured Bacteroidota bacterium
ACCTGCTGGAGCTGCTGCTCCGCCTGTTTGCGCTTCTCTATTTCAATCCAGCCCGCGAAATCCTCGGGCCGGTCAATGGTGGCGGAGAGCATTATGAGTTGGACCTGCGGCGGCAGCAGTAAAATCGCTTGTTCCCAGACCGAACCGCGCTCGGCATCATTGATGTAATGTACTTCGTCAAAGACCACGGCGGCCAGCTCATGCTCAAAATCCATTTCGAATAAGAGCGGCAGCGCATTAGTTACATTACAGCCACAAGCACCTGTATGCTCACATTTGCCTGTAGTATTAATTTTCTTATTGAGTAAGGTATTGCGCAAAATCTCGGTGGTCATAATCAAGACATCGGCCTCGGGATTATCCTTGCAGTCGCCCGTGAGAATGCCGAAGGAAATGTGCGGGAATTTTTTGCGCATATCGTAGAGTTTCTGGTTCGAGAGAGCTTTAATGGGCGAGGCATAAATGACCTTTTTCCGCTGGCTGACAAAATAGTTGATGGCAACTTCGGCGGGTAAGGTTTTGCCCGAGCCGGTGTGCGCCGTGATTAAGACATTATCACCTTCCACGATGGCCTTGATGGCCCATTTTTGAAAATCACTTAACATGAGCCACATATAAGCATCGACAATAGAAAGCGCATCATGTATAGGGTAAGGCATATCGCATAAAATAACCATTTTATTTATAAAGAATAGAGTGTTATATACTCTTAGTGGTAAGAATTTAAATCAGTTTTACTATGTAAATAGATACAATCCTATATTAATAGGTAAATGGCGCGCGTCATTGTCGCGGGGAAATATCAATTGCTGAAAAAAATCGGAGAGGGGTCGTTTGGCAAAATACTATTAGCAAAAGATATAAATACGAATAAAGAATTCGCTGTCAAAATTATGGCTTTAGACCATTCAACCATGGTAGAAAATGAAGTGACTGTTTATGAAAAGTTGAAAGAAGTCAGCTCAATACCAACGCTTTATGAATCAGGCATTGAAGGCAAATTTAATTATATCGTGATGGATTTGCTCGAACAATCGGTCGAAGAACTGCATAAAAATTATGGCGACCAAATGTCCTTAAAAGTCGTACTGCATTTAGCGCAACAGATGTTAACGATTGTGGAACAAATTCACGCCTATGGTATAATTCATCGGGATTTAAAACCGGCGAATTTTCTGTTAAAAACCAATGCCCAGAATATTAGTGAGCTTTATTTAATCGATTTTGGCTTGGCCAAGTGTTTTCTGGACGAGAAAGGGAGACATTGTGCGATAAAAACCAATGAACAAATTGTCGGTACGCAGCGTTATATGAGTATAAATACCCACCAGGGTTTAACCGCGAGTCGGCGCGATGATTTAGAATCGTTGGGTTATATCATGCTCTTTTTATACCACGGCCAATTAAGTTGGCAGAAGCAAGCATCGGTGATGGAATTAAAACAAAAGTTAGATTATGGCTATGGCTATGGCGTTAGCAATACGATCGGCGAATTTATCTTGTTTATTCACTATTGCCGAAATCTCGGTTTTGCTGATAAACCTAATTATGCCTATTTGCAAACGATGCTGTTAAATTTAAATAAAATAATTACTTAAAGATAGATGGTCTTATAGAGTATATACAATGGCAAAGACAAAGACGACAAAAGCAAGTGCATGTGAAACGGCAGCAGTATGTGAAACGGCAGCAGTATGTGAAACGGCAGCAGTAGCATGTGAAACGGCAGCAGCAGTATGTGAAACGGCAGCAGCAGTAACATGTGAAACGGCAGCGGTATCACCGGCAACCAGCGGACGCGTTAAGTGGTTTAACAATAAGGCGGGTTATGGGTTCATTACCATTATGGATTGTGAAACGAACGAAGAGCGTGATATTTTTGTTCATCACAGCGAGATTAAGGTGGAGCAAACCCAGTATAAATATCTGGTTCAAGGCGAATATATTGAATTTGTCATTGGCGCTATTAGTCGCGAAGATAAAATCGATGTACACGCAACCAGTGTACGCGGCATTAACGGCGGCAAGTTGATGTGCGAGACGCGCAATGAAGTTCGGTCTTATCGAACGGAGCATACGGAGCAGAGGCATGTAGAGCAGAGGCAAGTAGAACAGAGACAAGCTCCTCAGCAGAGGCAAGTAGAACAGAGACAAGCTCC
>CAILDT010000324.1 GCA_903833025.1 uncultured Bacteroidota bacterium
GGATGAGTGTTTTGAGTCAAAATCACTTCGCTTTTGATGAGTTTGAGGTGTTGCAAACGGTGATGATGGGTAATAAAAAGTTGTGGAAATTAATGCAGGATAAGGATGCGATTTATGCGAAGCCTGATTTTAGTGATGCCGATGGGGTGAAGGCGGCGGAAATGGAGCATCAGTTTGGGGAGATGAATGGGTGGAATGCGGAGAGTGATGCGGCAAATTTATTGAGCGATTTAGGGGTAAAAGAATCGTATCATTCTAAATTAATGGGCGATTTGAATGGGAAGGAAAAGGTGAGGGTGTTGTTAGCACAGGCAATTTTTGGAAATCCTGATATTCTTTTGTTGGATGAGCCAACGAACGATTTGGATGTGGAAACGATTAGTTGGTTGGAAAATTTTTTGGCTGATTTTCAAAATACAGTAATCGTAGTTTCTCACGATAGGCACTTTTTGGATGCGGTGTGTACGCATATTGCGGATATTGATTTTAATAAAATTTCGGTTTATACAGGTAATTATACTTTTTGGTACGAGAGTAGCCAGTTAGCACTTCGCCAGCGTAGCGACCAGAATAAAAAGATGGAGGATAAACGGAAAGAGCTTCAGGATTTTGTGGAACGGTTTAGTGCAAATGCCTCCAAATCGCGTCAGGCAACAAGTAGAAAAAAGCTGTTGGAGAAATTAGTGATTGAAGATATAAAGGCGAGTACGCGTAAATATCCCGGCATTATTTTTAAGGCAGATAGGGATTGTGGGGACCAAATACTGTCGGTCGAAAATCTTAGTGCACATTCGAGTGAGGGAGAATTATTATTTAAAGACATTACTTTTACGATGACTAAAGGCGATAAAGTGGTGGTGCTTTCGAAAGAACACATTGCGATAACTTCTTTTTTCGAAATTATTTTGGATGAGTTAAAAGCGGATAGTGGAAATTATGTTTGGGGAAGTACGATTACAAAATCGTATTTACCAAATGAAAATGCAAAATATTTTACGGGTGATGATAATTTAATTGATTGGCTTCGTCAGTTTTCAAAAGATAAAGATGAAACATACGTGCGAGGTTTTTTGGGAAAAATGTTGTTTACTGGAGAAGAGAGTTTGAAGAAATCGAATGTGTTATCGGGGGGAGAAAAAGTACGTTGTATGGTTTCGCGAATGATGTTGACCAATGCAAACTGTTTAATTTTGGATGAGCCAACCAACCATTTGGATTTGGAAAGTATTACTGCTTTTAATAATGCGTTGAAAGATTGGAAACACGTTGCGCTTTTTACTTCTCACGATCACGAGTTTGTGCAAACTGTTGCTAATCGGATTATTGAACTTACGCCAAATGGTATAATTGATAAACGAATGACGTATGATGAATATATAAATGATGATACCGTAAAAGCATTAAAGGAAAAAATGTATGCTCAAAAAGTAAAAGTAAAGTGAACAAAAACAATGTAAAAAATATAACATTGGTAGCATCCATAGCGTTAATAGGTTTAATAGCTATACAAGCCTACTGGGTTAATAATGCTGTAAAACTTGGTAAAGAAAGGTTTGAACAAAATGTGAATGATGCGTTGAATAATGTGGTGGAACGGATGGATAAAAAGTTGACAGCAAACAATCTCACCAAACGAATAAACTTTAGAAAGCAGGGGAAACGGTGGTACACACCCGCAGATTCGCTAAAACAGAATTCGAAATTTATTAGACACCCGATGAATGATAAACGTGCTTACTCGTTACAAAAAGACAGAGTGAATGTAAAAATATATGAAGAATATA
>CAILDT010000325.1 GCA_903833025.1 uncultured Bacteroidota bacterium
CCGAATTTTAAAAACAATAACTAAAAACAATCAGGAAATGAGAAAAATTAAAAACACAAAATCGAAATTTAAACCCACTGACCGCGAAGTGTTAGATTGGAAAAAAGACAAACAATTATTTATGCGTATTAATAATCGCAATTTTTATGCGTACGTAAATAATGTGCTTAATGTAAAAGGGATAAGCATTAAAAAGGTATGAGTTATGAATATGAGTTAAATTAAAAAAATGCTTCATACTCTTTCACCCCTCCCCTTGTTTAGGGGAGGGGCTGGGGGTGAGGTTAAACCAAAACAAAAATGAAAACACAAACACCAAATCCCGCACGAGCGGGACTGAAAGGAGCAGAAAAAAAGGACAGACCAAGTGTGTCGTTACTTAATGAGTTAACACTTTTAAGAAAAGAAAAGCAAGACCTTGAAAAATTGAAAGAGGAATACGAAAAAGAGATTAATCATTTTAAAGAAGGATGGTGGAATGAAATTAGCGAACGAGAATCCGAACAAAAAAGATTAGCAGAGCTGGAAGCCGTTATTGTATATTTTAATATATGGCAAAAAAGGAAAGTGCGGGATATATGATGAAACAGGAACGCACGCTGCGCTAAGATGATGATTTGAATGAAAAAAGGGGTAAGTGTTTTACTGCTTAAATCTGCTCAATCTGCGTCATCTGCGTTCTATAAAAAAAATTGCCATAAGGCAAAATAATAGAGTATAAACTAAAAAAGTAAAGGAAAAAAAACAATGAACAATTAAAGTGTACTACGTTAGCAACAATACCTAAGTACTAAACACTGATGAATATATAAGTGATACTGCAATTAAATAAAGTTTTTTAAATCAGGTTTCTGATTTGTTTCCTGTAATGGAGAAACAGCAGGTTCCACAATACTTATAAAAGATGAAATTAATTAAAAATCCCAAAATACAATCTATAAAAGCTTTAATCGAGCAAGGTAAAAGCATAATAGATAAAATGGTGGCTGCAACAGGCTATTTTTCAGGTGCTGCGGCATTATTAGCAACAGCTCAAACATCACTTAATGCGTTGCGAAATGCAGCATCATTGGCGGAACAAGGCAGCAAAGCAGATACATCGGAAATGTATCTTCAGGAAACCGATTTTCGTGCAAAACTAATGATACTGGTTTTGTATGTGGATGTGGTGGCAATTACTAACCCTACCGAATCGCTTGATATTATTACTGCTGCTGGCTTATTTGAAAAAAGGCAAGGTGCTAAAAATGTTCAAGACATTGCAGTAAAATTAGCCGGAGTATCAGGTAAAGTAGTTTTGAAAGCTAAAGCGAAAAGAGGAAGAAGTTATGTGTTTCAAAAATCAACTGATAATGCGATTTGGGAACAACTAATTGTTTCAACTAGATCAAAAGTGTTAGCTGAAAACCTAACTCCAATAAAAACATATTGGTTTCGGGTAGCATTGATTAAAGGCACTACACAAGGCGATTTTACTAACCCTGTTTCTATTGTAGTGCTTTAGTGAAGCAGTTTAAAATAGACTGTAAGTTGAAAACCCTCATCGTAATCCCTCTCCTATTTTGGGAGAGGGGTAGGGGGCTAACCTGCTAAAATGGAAATACTAAAGAAGCAGAAAGCGAGTACCTAAATAGATTTTAATGAAAAGAAATAGTACCTTTGCAGTATGAATACAATAAGAGTAGAAATATTAAATCCGAAAGCCGCTAAGTTATTAAAAGACCTCGAAGAATTAAATCTCATTTCTATTGACACTAAATCG
>CAILDT010000326.1 GCA_903833025.1 uncultured Bacteroidota bacterium
AAGAAGGAATATCTAGTTAATAAGGTGATTTTGAGTATAAAAAAGCATATAATTAACAATATCAATACTTTACAATTTATAAAAAAAGAAAAAACATAGAAAAAACAGTAAAATAACGAGTAAAAAATCGATAATACTTCGACTAGCTCAGCAACCCGCAACCAATAAATAAACAATTAAAACTTAGAAATTATGAATTTATCAGAAAAATTAATGCGATTCCACTTCTTTTTTAAAGCGTTTGTAGCTTATGTGTTTTTAACTCAAAAACGGATTGTTGTTTCTCTCAAAGCCAATGGTAGTAGCTTGTCCGTGACCGCTAAATACTTTATAATCATCTTCCAAGGTAAGTAATTTTGTTTTGATGCTGTGGATGAGTGTTTCGTGATTACCTCCCGGAATATCAGTTCTGCCAATGCTGCCGTAAAATAAAACATCGCCAGCGATAACAAATTTTTGTTGTTTATTATAAAAAGAAATACTGCCGGGGGAGTGTCCCGGGGTAAATAGAATTTCTAAAACGGAGTTACCAAATTTTATTAAATCGCCTTCCTCTAAATAAACCGATGGTGCCGGAGATGGCTGTGCAACCATATTATAAAGCCCTGCTACAGTTAAATAAGTATCTAATACATACTGGTCGTTTTTATTTATTTCGAGTTGCAAATTATATTTTTCGGCTACAAAGCCGTTTCCAAACACGTGGTCGAGATGACAATGTGTATTAATTAATTTTACTGGTGTTAGTTTATTATCCGCTATAAAGTTAGCTAATATTGCCCTTTCGGAGGCATCGTAACAGCCGGGGTCAATTATTACGCATTGTTTTGTTTCATCAGATAAAATGTACGTATTTTCCTGAATAGGATTAAAAGTAAATGTGTGTATAGAAATCATAAAAAATATTTTCATCAAAATTAACAAAACTTATGGTTTAAAATAAGTGTGTTGCACAAGTTTATTTATTAATTTAGCAATCCAAATTAAAAGCAAAAGGTGAATAAATTTTATTTAAAATATTTAATTCTTTCCATCATCATTTTTTCCCGTGCTGTTTCGGTTGCCCAGTTTTACAATGGTTCGCAAACCGATTTCGGGAAAAACAGAATGAAGTATGAGGATTTTTTCTGGACGCATTACGAGTATCCTCGCTACGATGTATATTTTTATGAGCAAGGAAAAGAGGTGGCTAACTACGTTTCGCAGTCGGCAGAAAAACAAATTGACGCGGTAGAAAAGTTGTTGGATTATTCGTTTGATGAAAAAGTGCAATTCATTTGTTATAACAGGCAATCGGATTTTAAACAAAGTAACATTGGTTTAGGATTGTCGGAAGAGTATAATACAGGAGGTATTACACGTATAGCAGGTTCAAAAATCATTTTATACTTCGAAGGCGACCACGCTAAATTAGATGCCCAAATAAAAAGCGGAGTGGCTGAAGTGATGATAAATCAAATGATGTACGGCGGTAAGGTGAGTGAAGTATTTAAAAACAATACCCTCTTAAACCTGCCCGAATGGTACACCAGAGGCATTAACAGTTACATTGGTTGCGATTGGAATTCGGAGATAGATAACAAAGTGAAAGATGGAATATTGAGTGGCAAATACAAAAACATTAATCGCTTGGAGGGCTTAGATGCTGAATATGCAGGGCACGCACTATGGAAACACATTGCAGATAATTATGGTGAAGCTGTGTTTTCCAACATTTTATATATGACTAAAGTAAGCCGAAATATTGATAATTCGGTGAGTTTTGTATTGGGTGTTTCCGTAAAAACATTATGGAAAGAATGTGTGGAATCGTACACCAATAAATATACCGACAAGGACAACAGCAAAACAATGCCGCAACAAAATACGTTGCTCAAAAAAATAAAACTTACCCGTGTTTATAGTCAAATGAAAGTGAGCCCGGATGGCAAGTATGTGGTTTATACTACCAATGAAATGGGACAATATAAAATATGGTTATACAATGTAGAGAAAAATAAAGCGAAGCGAATATTAAAATCAGGGCAAAAACTGGATAGGATAAATGATTATTCCTTCCCTTTATTAGCGTGGCATCCGAGCGGCAAGTTGTTTTCTTACATCATTGAAAGAAAAGGAATATTAGTGATGGCAACTTACGAAATAGAGAACAGAGAACGGAATGAGCGCAATATTTTTGGATTCGAAAAGATATTGGATTACTCTTATAATTCAGATGGAAAAAAGTTTGTGATGTCAGCTATTCAAAAGGGACAAACAGATATATTTATTTTTACTGCGGCATCAAATGCGTACGAACAAATTACAAAAGATATTTATGATGATATGACGCCGAGGTTTGTACACAATTCAAAAAATATTGTATTTGCTTCCAATCGTCCTACTGATACGCTTTCTTTCGACCCTAAGAAAAAATTGCCTGACGCACAAGCACATAGAGATTTGTTTATGTTTAACAATGTTACTAAATCAAAAGTGCTTACCAGAATTACTAATACACCCTTTATAGATGAAGCGTATCCTGCTGATTACGACAGTACTCACATTTCTTATCTAAGCGATTTGAATGGAATTCGAAATCGCTACATTGCCCAGTTTGATAGCACAATAGCTTATGTGGACACTTCGGCACATTATAAAACAGTGGTTACTACTTACCCTGTTACCAATTATTCGAGAAGCATAATAGAGCAAGATGTGAATCCAAAAGCAAATAAATTTACAGAAGTTATTTATGAAAATGGAAAATATAAAATGTTTGTAGAGCCGATAACTAATACTACATCACTTGCTCCACTTTATTTAAAAAACACTTCTTACAGAGATTATAAAAACAGATTGGAAACAAAAGAGCTTCAAGATATTGCTAATAAAAATAAAAACCTGAACGAAACTCCTACACTTGATATTCTGAAAGTGATTATTAATGAGCCGAAGAAAAGAGATACTACAGACATTGATATTAATAATTATGTGTTTGAAAACGAGAAAAGAAACAATGTAAAAACAGAAGAGTTGCCTAAAACAATTGCAACTGCTAGTGACACAGCTGCGATGAGTGCAAAAGCAAATACTGAATTTACATTAGGCAAACAAAAAAACTATAACATAAATTACTCTGTTGATTATGTTGTTTCTCAGATTGACAACTCCTTTTCAAATCAATCGTATCAGAAGTTTACAGGCGGCGCAGGTCCTGTTTACTTGAATCCTGGAATCAATACACTATTTAAAATTGGTATTAGTGATTTGTTTGAAGATTACAGAATTATTGGCGCAATGCGTATTTCAGGTGATTTAAACAGTAACGAATACTTTATTAGTTATGAAAACCGGATTCATAAAATCGACAGGCAAATTATTCTTCACCGTCAGGGATTATTAAACGTAACCGACAATTCGTCAATGGCGAAAATACATACGCACGATGCAAGATATATTTTAAAGTTTCCTTTCTCGGAAGTGTTTGGTTTACGTACTTCCATTTGTTATCGTAATGATAGGGTGGTTTATTTGGCAAACAATGATGCTAATCTCCGTGCTCCAAATACCTATGAAAACTGGGGGACAGGAAAGGTGGAACTTGTTTTTGACAATACAATTAAAAAGGGATTAAATTTATATAATGGAACACGTGCCAAATTATTTGGTGAGTATTATCGCCAGATTGATAAAGATAAAACCGATTTTTTTGTTGTAGGATTTGATGCTCGTTGGTATAAAAAAATACATCGTTGTTTCATCTGGGCGAATAGAATCGCAGGAAGTACTTCTTTCGGTAATCAAAAATTAATCTATTATATGGGTGGAGTTGATAATTGGTTTGGTGCCAATAACCCAAGAAATTTTGATAACAGCACTAATATCGCTACTGACCAGAATTACGCCTATCAAACCTTGGCAACCAATATGCGAGGATTTGTGCAGAACGCTAGAAACGGAAATACTTTTTTAGTTGCAAACAGCGAGTTGCGTTTACCTCTTTTTAAATACCTTTATAAACGACCTATACGTGCTGATTTTATTGAGAATTTTCAAGTAGTATCATTTGTTGATGTCGGTACCGCTTGGACAGGGAAATCGCCGTACGATGATACAAACTCATTGAACACTACCGTAATTGGAAACAATCAATCACCTTTATTAATAACATTGAATACACAGCATAACCCAATTATCGGTGGGTATGGTTTCGGATTTCGCACTCGTCTGTTTGGTTACTTTATTCGTTTGGATAGAGCGTGGGGAGTGGAAGATGGAAATGTGGGAACACCAATAACCTACCTTTCATTAAGTCTCGATTTTTAATTTATTTTACTTGAAACAAAAAGAATATACAATGACAACAATTATTATTCTACTTTGTATTGGCTTAATGGCAGGCATATTAAGTGGGATGATAGGCATTGGTGGCGGAGTAATTATTGTGCCTGCATTAATATATTTTATGAGCGTGAGCCAGTTGGAAGCACAAGGTACTTCCTTAGCAGTGTTACTTTTACCAGTTGGTATTCTAGCAGTTTTAAATTATTATAAAGCAGGATATGTAGATATTAAATCAACATTAATTATCGCTTCCACTTTTATTATTGGAGGTTATTTTGGTTCTAAAATTTCTATTGCTCTCGACCAGAATATGGTTAAAAGAATATTTGGTGCGGTGATGCTTTTGATAGCGATAAAAATGATTTTAGGAAAATAATATGCATCACCTACAATCAAAAATCAAACAACTTGCAAAAGAATACCTTCCCGAAACTATTGAAATAAGAAGACATCTACACGCTAACCCCGAATTATCTTTTCATGAATTCAATACCTCTGATTATATCGTTTCCAAATTGAAGGAATATAATATACCGTATAAACAAGGAATTGTAAAAACAGGAATTGTAGCTTTAATTGAAGGAAATAACCCAACAAAAAAAACAATTGCTTTGCGTGCTGATATGGATGCACTGCCAATTCAAGAAACAAATACGAAAGAATATATTTCTAAAAACAATGGAGTGATGCACGCTTGCGGACACGACGTGCATAGTGCATCATTGCTTACTACTGCCAAAATATTAAATGAATTAAAAGATGCTTTTGAAGGAACAATAAAATTAATATTTCAACCTGGGGAAGAGAAATTACCTGGCGGTGCATATTTGATGATAAAAGAAGGAGTGCTTGAGAATCCGCACCCACAAGCTATTTTCGGACAACACGTTTTCCCAAGTATTGAAGTTGGTAAGGTAGGTTTCAGAAATGGAATGTATATGGCAAGTACCGATGAATTGTATTTAACGGTGAAAGGTAAAGGCGGACACGCCGCTATGATTAGTGAATACAATAATCCACTTTTAATTGCTTCGCAAATATTAGTGGAGTTAAATAAAGTATTTATGTTTGAGAAACAAAAAATTCCTACTGTATTAGCTTTCGGAAAAATAATTGGAAACGGTGCAACTAATGTTATTCCTGATGAAGTGAAAATAGAAGGAACATTTAGAACGATGAATGAAGAATGGAGAAAAGAAGCACATTCAAAAATGAAAATGATTGCTGAAGATATAGCAAAACAAATGCAAGGAACTTGCGATTTTAGAATTGAAATTGGCTACCCATTTCTAGTGAACGACGAATCCACCACTACGAGAGCAAGAAAATCTGCCGAAGAATTTCTTGGAAAAGAAAACGTGGAGGAATTACCAATGCGAATGACTGCGGAAGATTTTGCATTTTATTCTCAACAAATTCCATCGTGTTTTTATAGGTTAGGAACTGGTAATAAATCGAAAGGAATAATAAGTGGTGTACACACTGCTACCTTTGATATAGATGAACAAGCTCTGGAAATAGGTGCTGGACTTATGGCTTGGCTTGCGCTTAATGAGTTGATGAATTAACTTCAACTTTATTCTACAATTACTTTTTGAGAATTAAATTCTACTTTATCCCCCACTCTCAATTTATTTCTCTTTCTATATTCAATCTCTCCGTTTACTTTCACTCTGCCCGCATCAATTGTATTGTTTGCTTCTGCGCCATTTTCACACCATCCAATTGCTTTTATTAATTGATTGAGATGAATATACTCTTCTTTAATCTTAAATGTTTCCATATTATTTCTTTTAAATAAAAAAACGAATTGATATTTCTACCAATTCGTTTTGCACGTTAATCCAATTTCTTCTTATATTTTAATCATACCACTTCTAATTTCTGCTGCTTTATCAGAAATTTGCTTTAGTTGGTCATCAGTTAATTTTGTTTCTGTAATACTATCATAAATCTTCTGTAATTCAGTTAAGCTTTTCATTACTTCAGCAATTCCTGCATTTTCAGACTTTGAATTATCCAACAGCTCCATTAGGTTTGTAAGCGAAGTTTTCTGTTGTCCTATTTGATTAACTATAGTTTCGTTTTTTGTAGCAGCAGCCACTTTTGTTGCAATATACAAACCTTCTATCCAGCCACCTGCAACAATAAGCGATGATGTTCCTGGTTGTCCATTATTCACCAAATAATTATCAGCTGTCCAATACGACTGAGAAATAATAGAAAGAAGTGAATCCTTTTTATCCAAATTATTTTGAATTCGAGTAGTAGTATTTTCATCAAAAGCACCAGTAATACCCAAGCCAGAAGCTAACGTATTGGTGCATTTTAAATATAACATTGATTCTTGTGTTTGGTCGAACAAACTGATGAAACTCAAATCAGAGCCGTAAATACCAAGGTTAATAGCTTTTGCTTTTACTGAAGTATATTTAGCAGCATTTTCCACCGGGTTCAAATATTTGGAATCATATTTTGCTCCAGCATCTTTTAAAAGCTTAGTAGTTTCCACCGGGTCGGGGATGGAACTAAACACCTTTTTTGCTTTTGAAGTTCTTTCTTTACTAACAGTTTTTGAAGTATCAGCTTTACCAGACACATCGTTTTTGTCAGTTTTTGAGGGCGTACAAGCCACAAGAGCTACTGCAATCGCCAAGGATAACGATGCTTTTCCAATAATTGATTTGTTAATGATTGTTGTCATAGGTAGTTATTTTAAAAATTTTAGTCCTCAAATATAAGACTTATTAATTATTTGAACACAATTTATTTCACAATAAATTTGAACTCGCTACTTTCTCTTTTTCTTAATCATTGTTAAATATCTTTTCTTTTCCTCTAAAATGGTGATGTTTGATAACAATCTATTAATTTTGTGCATCCAAATTAATCCATAAATGAAAACAACTATTCTTTCCCTATTCTTTTTACTAATGCTTTTTCAATCAAAAAACACATTTGCACAGATATTTAAACCTGGGATTATTGTAGGAGCAGTTACTTCGGATGTTATCGGCATTGACCAGTATGATATTGAT